>NZ_JBEYXJ010000140.1:0-18146 GCF_040645015.1 Streptomyces sp. NPDC046881
CACCCCGCCGTCGCGGGGGTTCTTGCGTCCCGAGGCCAGGAAGAAGCCCTTCTCGTACTGCTCCTCCAGCCAGGCCACGTGGTCCGGCAGAACGGCGTCCACGGCGTCGAGCGGCGCGGTGTAGGTCAGCTCCAGTACGAACATGATCGCGAGCCTACCCCCGCCGGTCCGGCGGGGTGCGGCGGGCCCGTAGAGTCACCCGGCATGACGATCGTCGGCGTACCCGCGGGCTGGCCCGCGACGGAGGAGGAGGCCCGCGCCGTCCAGGACGAACTGCGCGGGCGGGTGGTGCTCGACGAGCCCGGGCCACCGCCCGGGACGGGCCGGGTCACGGGGGTCGACGTCGCCTACGACGACGAGCTGGACCTCGTCGCGGCGGCCGCCGTCGTGCTGGACGCCGCCACCCTGGACGTCGTCGCCGAGGCGACGGCCGTTGGGCGGGTCTCCTTCCCGTACGTGCCGGGACTGCTCGCCTTCCGTGAGATCCCCACCGTCCGCGCCGCCCTGGAACGGCTGCCCTGCCCGCCCGGCCTGGTGGTGTGCGACGGCTACGGCCTGGCCCACCCGCGCCGCTTCGGCCTGGCGAGCCACCTGGGCGTGCTCACCGGGCTGCCGACCATCGGTGTCGCCAAGAACCCCTTCACGTTCACGTACGACGACCCCGGGCCGGATCGGGGCCGGTCCGCGCCGCTGCTCGCCGGCACCGAGGAGGTCGGACGGGCGCTGCGCACCCGGGACGGCGTCAAGCCGGTGTTCGTCTCGGTCGGCCACCGGGTGAGCCTGGGCACCGCCCTGGCGCACACCCTCGCGCTGACCCCGCGGTTCCGGCTGCCGGAGACCACCCGGCGGGCGGACGCCCTGTGCCGCCGGGCCCTGCGCGAGGCGGCACAGGGCCCGGCCGGCGGCGGCGCTCAGGACTCCACGACGCGCCAGGCGCCGACCTCCTGATACGCCGAGTCGTGGACGGCCGAACCGTCGCCGGGTTCCAGGGCGTAGTGACGCAGGTTGCCGCCCCAGTACCGCAGGATGCGCTCCAGCTCACCCACCCGGTCCCGCGCCACCACGCCGTCGTCCACGGTCACCTCGAGCACGAACTTCACGTCCGCTCCGCCTCCTTGGGTCGTCCGGGATGAGCCCCCATCGTCTCAGCCGGGCGCCCGGCCGTGCCCCGGAGCGGGCGGCCGCCGGCTATCGCCGCGCCGCCACCCGGAAGGTGATGCCCGCCGCGCGCAGCCGTTCGGTCAGGGCGTCGCCCATCGCCTGCACCGTGGTGACCTGGCCGGCCGTGTCCGGCAGGTCGTCGAAGGCCAGGCACAGGGCCGCCTCGGCGAACATCTTCGCCGTCTCGCCGTAGCCCGGGTCGCCGCCCGCGACCTCGGTGAACACGCGCCGTCCGCCGCCCTCGCCGACGAACCGCACCGAGAACCAGCTCTCGGCCCGCTTCTGCGCGCTCGGCCCCTCGCCCGGCTCCAGCCGGGCCGACAGCCAGCGGCGCGCGGGCGGCAGCTGGGCCGCGGCCGCCACCGCGCCGACGGCGGCGATCCCGCCGACGGCGACCGGCAGCCGCCGCACCGCGGCGTAGTGCCGGTACCGGAAGTCCGGGCCGTACCGCTCCAGCGCCCGCGCCGAACGGCGCACGATCTGCGGGTCGATGGTGGGCAGCGGCAGCGCCCACGCGCCGACCTCCGCGGCGAACCTCGGCGCGCCCGCCGGCGCCGTCACCCGGCGGCCCGGCAGCCGCGGCTCGTGCCGGGCCCGGTCGCGCGCGGCGGCCAGCATCCGCCGCCCGCGGGCCAGCTGGTTCAGGGCCGAGGCGAGGGTGCCGCCGGAGAAGGCCGCGTCGGCGGTCACATAGCCGTCCACGGTCAGCGGCACGCCCTCGGGGAGCTGCCGGACCGTGAAGTACACGCCCAGGTCGTGCGGCACGGAGTCGAAGCCGCAGGCGTGCACCAGACGGGCGCCCGTCTCGCGCGCGCGTGCGTCGTGCCGGACGTACATCAGGTCCACGAACTCCGGCTCGCCGGTCAGGTCCAGGTAGTCGGCGCCGGTGTCGGCGCAGGCGGCGACGAGTTCCTCGCCGTACAGCACGTACGGCCCCACGGTCGTGGCGACCACGCGCGCCTGCTCGGCGAGGGCGCGCAGGGTGGCCGGCTCGGCCGCGTCGGCCCGCAGCACACCGACGTCCGCGCCGCCGGGCAGGCTCGCGCGCAGTTCCGCCAGCCGCCGTTCGTCGCGGCCGGCGACCGCCCAGCGCAGGTCCCGCGGCGCGTGCTCGGCGAGATAGTGGGCGGTGAGCGCGCCGACGAAGCCCGTGGCTCCGAAGAGCACGAGGTCGTACGGACGGTCCGTCCTGCTCATCCTGCTCATGACACCCCTCGGTTCGTGCGGCCGCCGTACAGCCCGCGCCGCTGTCGGTGGCCGAGGCTAGCGTGAGGGGAGCGGAGCCCGACGACCAGCCCGGAGGCAGCGGTGGCCGTAGCCGGACAATGCCTGAAGAAGCGGGAGACGGCACACGCACCCCGGCCTCCCGGTCACTCGTCCGGGTGATGACGGAGGTGCCGGGCACTTGGCTAAGCGCTTGCTCGTTCAGGTCTTGTGTCCGGTGGTACGCGTTCCTAGCATCACTGGTGTTACATCAGTTGTGTCACACACGCTTGGGGGCTGGACGCATGACAACGGCAGGGACGCCGCCGACACCGGGCAACGGCCCGCTGTCCGGCGTGCGCGTGGTCGAGCTGGCCGGCATCGGGCCGGGCCCGTTCGCCGCCATGCTGCTGGCCGACCTGGGCGCCGACGTCGTCCGGGTGGACCGCCCGGGCGGGCCGGGCCTCGCGATCGACCCGGCCCACGACGTCACCAACCGCAACAAGCGCTCGGTCCTGGTCGACCTGAAGGCACCCGACGGCCCCGCCCGCGTCCTGGACCTCGCCGAGCGCGCCGACGTCCTCATCGAGGGCTACCGCCCGGGCGTCGCCGAGCGGCTCGGCGTCGGCCCCGGGGACTGCCACGCCCGCAACCCCCGCCTGGTCTACGGCCGCATGACCGGCTGGGGCCAGGACGGCCCGCTCGCCCGGCGCGCCGGCCACGACATCGCCTACATCGCGCTCACCGGCACCCTCGGCATGATCGGCCGCCCGGACGAGCCCCCGGCCGTGCCCGCCAACCTCCTCGGGGACTACGCGGGCGGCTCGCTCTACCTGGTCGTCGGCGTCCTCGCCGCCCTGCACCACGCGCGCGCCACCGGCACCGGCCAGGTGGTCGACGCGGCCATCGTGGACGGCACGGCCCACCTGTCCGCGATGATCCACGGCATGCTCGCCGCCGGCGGCTGGCAGGACCGGCGCGCCGCCAACCTGCTGGACGGCGGCTGCCCGTACTACGGCACCTACGAGACCGCCGACGGGCGGTACATGGCGGTCGGTGCCCTGGAGGGCAAGTTCTACGAGGAGTTCCTGCACCTGCTCGGCCTGGACGACCTGGTCCCCGCCCGCAAGGACTGGACCCGCTGGGGCGAGCTGCGCGAACGGATCGCCGCCGCCTTCGGCTCCCGCACCCGGGACGAGTGGACCGCCGTGTTCGAGGGCTCCGACGCCTGCGTGGCGCCCGTACTCAGCCTGCGCGAGGCCCCGCACCACCCGCACCTGGCCGCCCGCGGCACCTTCACCGACCACGGCGGCATCACCCAGCCCGCCCCCGCCCCCCGCTTCTCCGCGACCCCCACCGCCGTCCGCACCGGCCCCGCCCGCCCCGGCGCGGACACGGCCGCGGTCGCCCGGGACTGGGGGATACCGGACCGCCCCGCCGACGACCCCGACGACCTCGTCACCGACCGCGGCTGACCCCGCCCGTCCCGCCCTCCCGAAAGGCATCCCAGTGAGCACCGAAGCGTACGTGTACGACGCGATCCGCACCCCGCGCGGCCGCGGCAAGGCGAACGGCGCCCTGCACGGCACCAAGCCCATCGACCTGGTCGTCGGCCTCATCCACGAGATCCGCGACCGCTTCCCCGGCCTGGACCCGGCCGCGATCGACGACATCGTGCTCGGTGTCGTCGGCCCCGTCGGCGACCAGGGCTCCGACATCGCCCGGATCGCCGCCATCGCCGCCGGACTGCCGGACACGGTCGCCGGCGTGCAGGAGAACCGCTTCTGTGCCTCCGGCCTGGAGGCCGTCAACCTGGCCGCCGCCAAGGTCCGCGCCGGCTGGGAGGACCTGGTCCTCGCGGGCGGCGTCGAGTCCATGTCCCGGGTCCCGATGGCCTCGGACGGCGGCGCCTGGTTCAACGACCCGATGACCAACCTCGCCGTCAACTTCGTGCCGCAGGGCATCGGCGCCGACCTCATCGCCACCATCGAGGGCTTCTCCCGCCGGGACGTGGACGAGTACGCGGCCCTGTCCCAGGAACGCGCCGCCACCGCCTGGAAGGAGGGCCGCTTCGACCGCTCCGTGGTCCCCGTCAAGGACCGCAACGGCCTCGTCATTCTCGACCACGACGAGCACCTGCGCCCCGGCACCACCGCCGACTCCCTCGGCAAGCTGAAGCCGTCCTTCGCGGACATCGGCGACCTGGGCGGCTTCGACGCGGTCGCGCTGCAGAAGTACCACTGGGTGGAGAAGATCGACCACGTCCACCACGCGGGCAACTCCTCCGGCATCGTGGACGGCGCCTCCCTCGTCGCGATCGGCTCCCGGGAGGTCGGCGAGCGCTACGGCCTCACCCCGCGCGCGCGGATCGTCTCCGCGGCCGTCTCCGGCTCCGAGCCGACCATCATGCTCACCGGCCCCGCCCCCGCCACCCGCAAGGCCCTGGCCAAGGCCGGCCTCACCATCGACGACATCGATCTGGTCGAGATCAACGAGGCGTTCGCCGCGGTCGTGCTGCGCTTCGTCAAGGACATGGGCCTCAGCCTGGACAAGGTCAACGTCAACGGCGGCGCCATCGCCCTCGGCCACCCGCTCGGCGCCACCGGAGCCATGATCCTCGGCTCGCTCGTCGACGAACTGGAACGCCAGGACAAGCGCTACGGCCTCGCCACCCTGTGCGTCGGCGGCGGCATGGGCATCGCCACCGTCGTCGAGCGCATCTGAACTCCCCGCGGAACCACGCGACCACCTCAACGGAGACGACTGTCATGACCGAGAGCACCACCATCCGCTGGGAGCAGGACGACACCGGTGTCGTCACCCTCGTCCTGGACGACCCCCACCAGTCCGCGAACACCATGAACCAGGCGTTCCGCGACTCCCTCGCCGCGATCACCGACCGGCTGGAGGCGGAACAGGAGCACATCCGCGGCATCATCTTCACCTCCGCCAAGAAGACCTTCTTCGCGGGCGGCGACCTGCGCGACCTCATCCGGGTCACGCCGGAGACCGCGCAGGAGCTGTTCGACGGCGGCCTCGCCATCAAGCGGAACCTGCGCCGCATCGAGACCCTCGGCAAGCCGGTCGTCGCCGCGATCAACGGCGCGGCCCTCGGCGGCGGTTTCGAACTGGCCCTCGCCTGTCACCACCGGGTGGCCCTCGACACCCCCGGCACCAAGATCGGCTGCCCCGAGGTCACCCTCGGCCTGCTCCCCGGCGGCGGCGGGGTCGTCCGCACCGTGCGACTGCTGGGCATCACGGACGCCCTGCTGAAGGTGCTCCTCCAGGGCCAGCAGTACAACGCCCGGCGCGCCCGGGAGAACGGCCTCGTCCACGAGGTCGCCGCCACCCCCGGGGAACTGCTCGACAAGGCCCGCGCCTTCATCGACGCCCACCCCGAGTCCCAGCAGCCCTGGGACAAGCCGGGCTACCGGATCCCCGGCGGCACGCCGGCCCACCCCAAGTTCGCCGCGAACCTGCCCTCGTTCCCGGCCAACCTGCGCAAGCAGACGGGCGGCGCCCCCTACCCGGCACCGCGCAACATCCTCGCCGCCGCCGTCGAGGGCTCCCAGGTCGACTTCGAGACCGCCCAGGTCATCGAGGCCCGCTACTTCGTGGAACTGGCCGCCGGGCAGACCTCGAAGAACATGATCCAGGCGTTCTTCTTCGACCTCCAGGCGGTCAACTCGGGCGCCAACCGCCCCCAGGGCATCGAGCCCCGTCAGGTCCGCAGGGTGGCCGTCCTCGGCGCCGGCATGATGGGCGCCGGCATCGCCTACGCGTGCGCCCGCGCCGGCATCGACGTCGTCCTCAAGGACGTCTCCCTGGAAGCGGCCGTCAAGGGCAAGGGCTACTCCGAGAAGCTGTGCGCCAAGGCCGTCGCCAGGGGCCGTACCAGCCAGGAGAAGGCCGACGCGCTGCTCGCCCGGATCACCCCCACCGCCGAGGCGGCCGACCTCGCCGGCTGCGACGCGGTCATCGAGGCCGTGTTCGAGGACACCGCCCTCAAGCACAAGGTGTTCCAGGAGATCGAGCAGGTCGTCGCCCCCGACGCGCTGCTGTGCTCCAACACCTCCACGCTGCCGATCACCACGCTCGCCGAGGGCGTGCAGCGCCAGGGCGACTTCATCGGGCTGCACTTCTTCTCACCGGTCGACAAGATGCCCCTGGTGGAGATCATCAAGGGCGAGCGCACCGGCGACGAGGCCCTCGCGCGCGCCTTCGACCTGGTCCGCCAGATCAACAAGACGCCGATCGTCGTCAACGACTCCCGCGGCTTCTTCACCTCCCGGGTGATCGGCCACTTCATCAACGAGGGCGTCGCCATGGTCGGCGAGGGCATCGAGCCCGCCTCCGTGGAACAGGCCGCCGCCCAGGCCGGCTACCCGGCCAAGGTGCTCTCCCTCATGGACGAGCTGACCCTCACCCTGCCGCGCAAGATCCGGGCCGAGAGCAGGCGGGCCGTGGAGGAGGCCGGCGGCACCTGGACCGCGCACCCCGCGGAGGCGGTCGTCGACCGCATGGTCGACGAGTTCGGCCGCACCGGCCGCAGCGGCGGCGCCGGCTTCTACGACTACAGCGAGGACGGCAAGCGGGCCGGACTCTGGCCGGGCCTGCGCGAGCACTTCACCAGGCCCGGGCACGAGATCCCGTTCCGGGACATGCAGGAGCGCATGCTCTTCGCCGAGGCGCTCGACACCGTGCGCCTCCTGGAGGAGGGCGTGCTCACCTCCGTCGCCGACGCCAACATCGGCTCGATCCTCGGCATCGGCTTCCCCGGCTGGACCGGCGGCGTGCTCCAGTACATCAACGGCTACGAAGGGGGCCTGCCCGGCTTCGTGGCCCGCGCCCGCGAGCTGGCCGAGCGCTACGGCGAGCGGTTCACCCCGCCCGCCCTGCTCGTGACGAAGGCCGAGAAGGGGGAGCCGTTCGGCGACTCAGCCCGTTCCTGAGCCGGTGAGCCACTCGCTCAGCTCTTCCCGCAGCGATCGCTGGAAGGTGGTCAGCAGAGCCTGCACCACCAAGGGGTGCATGTGCGCCGACAGGGACTTCACGTCCCGGGCGTCCCGCTCCTCCACCTCGCCGCGGAAGAGCCGGGAGAGTTCGTGAGCCGCGGCGCGCGAGTGCTCCACGAGCACCTTGCGCGCCGCCAGGATCGCCTCCTGCGACAGCGGTACGTCGAGGAGCTGGACGCCGAGCCGGAGCAGCCCGGCGTCCACCCGGAACGAGTCCCCGTCGCCCGGCACGACGACGTTCATCGCCGTCAGCCGCTCCACGTCCTCGTCGCCGAGCGGGCGTCCCGCCCGCCGCTCCAGCTCCCGGCGCGACACCGTCTCCACCGCGTCCGGCGCCCAGGAGGCGACCACCGCGCGGTGGATGGCCAGATCGTGCGGGCTCAGGTCCGCCGGCAGCTGCCGCAGGTACCGCTCGATCGCCGCCAGGGTCATGCCCTGCTGCTGCAGCTCCTCGATGAGCGCCAGGCGCGCCACATGCCCGGGCCCGTAGTGCCCCACCCGGCGCGGACCGATCGCCGGCGGCGGAAGCAGCCCCTTGCTGCCGTAGAAGCGGACGGTGCGGACGGTGACGCCCGCCCGAGCGGCCAGCTCGTCGATGGTGAGGGGCGTCTCCTCGGTACCGGTCGTCATGTGCAGCAGTATCGCTGTCCCACCAATGGTGTGAAACCCGGGAGGGCTCCGTGGCGGCCGTGTGAGATGAACCGCTCTGTGACGTGGACCACCGCGTACCGGCCGATCCCTCTGGGAAGCTGCTGCCTTGGTCTGTGCCGCAACACAAGGGTGGTGCGGGCCAAGACCTGCACGAACCCCGGGCCCACGAGGTCCGGGCGCACCAGGAAGTGGAACCACCCGTGAGCAAGGAAGCCGTGGAATCGGCACAGGCCACCACCCACCCCCAGGTGGCCCGGACGCCCGCGGACGCGGGCGACGCCGGTTACAGCAAGGACCTCAAGGCCCGCCACGTCAACATGATCGCCATCGGTGGCGCCATCGGCACCGGACTTCTCCTGGGCGCCGGCGGCCGCCTGCACAACGCCGGTCCGGCGCTCGCCCTGGCCTACCTGGTCTGCGGCGTCTTCGCCTTCTTCGTCGTCCGGGCCCTGGGCGAGCTGGTCCTGTACCGCCCGTCCTCCGGGTCCTTCGTGTCGTACGCGCGCGAGTTCCTCGGCGAGAAGGGCGCCTACGTCGCCGGCTGGATGTACTTCCTGAACTGGTCGACCACCGGCATCGCCGACATCACCGCGATCGCGCTCTACACGCACTACTGGTCCATGTTCACCAGCATTCCCCAGTGGGTGCTCGCCCTGATCGCCCTCGCGGTGGTCCTGGCCGTGAACCTGATCTCGGTGAAGATCTTCGGCGAGATGGAGTTCTGGTTCGCGATCATCAAGGTCGCCACCATCGTCGGCTTCATGCTGATCAGCATTTTCCTGCTCGCCACCCAGCACAAGGTCGGCGGCCACACCCCCGGCCTGAGCGTCATCAGCGACCACGGCGGCCTCTTCCCGCACGGCGCGATGCCGGTCGTCCTGGTCATGCAGGGCGTGATCTTCGCCTACGCCGCGCTGGAGCTGGTCGGCGTGGCCGCCGGCGAGACCGCCGAGCCGGAGAAGGTCGTCCCGCGCGCGGTGAACTCGATCATGTGGCGGGTGGGCCTGTTCTACGTCGGCTCGGTCGTGCTGCTCGCCCTGCTGCTGCCCGGCTCGGTGTACTCCGCCGACCAGAGCCCGTTCGTCACGGTCCTGTCGAAGATCGGTGTCCCGGCGGCCGGTGACGTGATGAACCTGGTCGTGCTGACCGCCGCCATGTCCTCGCTGAACTCCGGCCTGTACTCCACCGGCCGCATCCTGCGCTCCATGGCCATGGCGGGCTCAGCCCCGAAGTTCACCGCCCGCATGAACCGCAGCCAGGTGCCCTACGGCGGCATCCTGCTGACCTGCGCCGTCTGCGTGCTCGGTGTCGGCCTGAACTACCTGGTGCCCAGCCAGGCCTTCGAGATCGTGCTGAACGTCGCCTCCCTCGGCATCATCAGCACCTGGGTGATCATCATGCTCTGCCACATGCTCTTCGTCCGCCGCGCCCGCGCCGGCCTGGCGACCCGGCCGCACTTCCAGCTGAAGTTCAGCCCGGTCACCGAGATCGCCACGATCGCGTTCCTGCTGGTCTGCCTCGGCATGATGTGGAACGACCCCGAGGTCGGCCGGAAGACCATCCTGCTGATCCCGCTGATCGCCGTCATGCTGGTCGCCGGCTGGTTCGGCGTGCGCCGCCGGGTGTCGCAGAACACCGACCAGGAACTGACCCAGCTGACGAAGTAGCAGCTCAGCGCCACTGTCAGTGGCATCGCCTACGGTGGCGTCATGTCGGAGATCACATATGTCCGGGGTGACGCCACCGTGCCGTCGGTGAAGGGCGCCAAGGTGATCGCGCATGTCTGCAACGACATCGGCGGCTGGGGGAAGGGCTTCGTGCTGGCCCTGTCCCGACGCTGGCCGGAGCCGGAGGCGGCGTACCGCGCCTGGCACCGCGACCGCGCGAGGAACGACTTCGGCCTGGGCGCGGTCCAGCTGGTGCCGGTCGGCCCGCACGTCTGGGTGGCCAACATGATCGGCCAGCGGGGGACCAGAACGGGCAGCAAGGGCGTCCCCGTGCGCTACGAGGCGATCGACACCGCCCTCGACCGCCTCGCCGCCGAAGTGATCGAACTCGGCGCGTCCGTGCACATGCCCCGCATAGGCTGCGGCCTGGCGGGCGGCAGATGGTCCCGCGTGGAGCCGCTCATCACCGAGAGGCTCGTCAAGCGAGGGATCGCCGTGACGGTGTACGACCACGGGGAGGACGGCGGATGAGCGGGCAGGCGGACGAGACCGAGGTGCTGGTGCTGGGCGGGGCCGGCGTGGACACGATCATCCACGTCCCCGAGCTGCCCCTGCCCTACGCCGACAGCTACATGATCGACTCCGGGATCCGCACGCGCGCCGGACAGACCGGGGACTTCGTCGCCCTGGGGCTGGCCGCGCTCGGCCTGCGCACCCACCACCTCGACCTGCTCGGCGACGACCCCGAGGGCGACCTCGTCCGCGCCCTGCACGACGAGCACGGCATCGCCCTCACCGCGCTCCCGCAGCCGGCCGGCACCAAGCGGGCGGTCAACCTGGTCGGCCCGGACGGCCGCCGCCTGTCGCTCTACGACACCAGCCGCGCCCACCCCGACGACCGCTTCCCCGAGTCCACCCTGCGCACGCTGGCCGCCACGAGCCGGCACGTGCACGTGACGATCACCCAGCCGTGCGCCCACGCCCTGCCCGTCCTGCGGGAGACCGGCGTACCGCTCTCCACCGACCTGCACGACTGGGACGGCGAGAACCCGTACCACGAGCCGTTCGCGTACGCGGCCGACGTCGTCTTCCTGTCGGCCGCCGCCCTCGCCGACCCCGAGCGGACCATGCGGCGCATCGCCGAGCGGGGCCGGGCGCGGACCGTCGTCGCCACCGCCGGCGCGGACGGCGCGTATCTGCTGGCCGACGGCGAGCTGACCCGGGTGCCGGTGGCGGACCCGCCCGCGCCGGTGGTCGACTCCAACGGCGCGGGCGACGCCTTCGCCGCTGCGTTCCTCTACGGCCGGCTCAGCGGCGAGCCACCCGAGCGGTGCGCCCGTTACGGCGCGATCGCGGGCGCCTACGCGTGCACCGTCCCGGCCGCCCGCGCGGACGCGATAGGCCGGGACGAGCTGCTGCGGCGGGCGGCCGTGGCCGGCCGCTGAGTCGGTGCCCTGCGGCCGGCCACTACCCTCGGCTGGTCAGTGCGGCTCAGCCGGTCAGTGCCCGTGCACCTCGTTCGTCGCCTCGATCTTCTTCCAGGACCTCGGCTGCGCCACCGCCGTACCCGTCCTCACCAGGGCGCGGACCGCCGGCGCGGCCGGCTTCGACGGCTGGAACAGCCAGGTGTCGAACAGCGCGGACAGCGGCTTGCCGGACACCTGCTCGGCGTACCTCTGGAAGTCGGCCACCGAGGCGTTGCCGTAGGCGTGCTCCTTCGGCCAGCCCTTCAGGACCGCGAAGAACGCGTCGTCACCGATCTCGTTGCGCAGTGCCTGGATGGCCAGGGCGCCCCGGTCGTAGACGGCGCCGCTGAACTGCTCGTCCGGGCCCGGGTCGCCGGGCTTCACCGTCCAGAAGGCGTCGTCGGCCGGGTGCGAGGCGTACACGTAGTCGGCGAGTTCCTGCGCGGTGCCCTCGCCCTCGTGCTCGGACCACAGCCACTGCGCGTACCGGGCGAAGCCCTCGTTGATCCAGATGTCCTTCCAGCCCTTGACCGACACGTAGTCGCCGTACCACTGGTGGGCCAGCTCGTGCACGACCACCGAGGTGTTGGAGCCGTTCGCGAACTGCCGCGGGCTGTAGTAGATGCGGCCCTGCGTCTCCAGCGCGTACCCGGTGGTGGTGTTCGGCACGTAGCCGCCCGCCGAGCTGAACGGATACGGCCCGAAGTAACCGCTCAGCCAGTCCACCAGCTCCCCGGTGCGCTCCACGCTGGCCCGCGCGGCACCGTCGTTGTCGCCCAGGTCCTTGCTGTAGGCGTTGACGACGGGCACCCCGCCGTCGGAGGTGCCGGTGGTGATGTCGAACCTGCCGAGCGCGAGCGTGGCCAGGTAGGTCGCCTGCGGCTTGTTCTGCCGCCAGTTGTAGCGGGTCCAGCCCAGCTTCGAGGACGTCGACTGGAGCGTGCCGTTGGAGATGGCCTGGGTGCCGTCCGGCACCGCCACCGACACGTCGTAGGTGGCCTTGTCGGTCGGGTGGTCGTTGCTCGGGAACCACCACCAGGCGGCCTCGGGCTCGTTGGCGGCCACGCCCCCGTCGGGCGTGCGGTGCCAGGAGGTGAAGCCGTAGGCGCTCTTCGTCGACGGCACCCCGCTGTAGCGGACCACGATCGTCACCGGCGTGCCCTTGGCCAGCGGCGTCTTCGGGGTGACGACCAGTTCGTGCTGGTCGGACGTGGTGAAGGCGGCCTTGGCGCCGTTGACCCGCACCTCGCTCACGTCCAGCAGGAAGTCCAGGTCGAAGCTGGACAGGTCCTGGGTGGTCCGCGCCTGGATCGTGGCCGTGCCCTGCAACTCGTCCGTCTTCGGCTGGTATTGCAGCCTCAGGTCGTAGTGGGATACGTCGTAGCCGCCGTTGCCGTAGGACGGGTAGTAGGGGTCGCCGATGCCCGGCGCGCCGGGGGAGTAGCTCGCGGCCGATGCCGGGATCGCCAGCAGGAGGGAGGCCGCCGCCAGTGTGCCCGGGGCGATGATTCTGCGGTGCACGTCAGCTCCAAGTCGTCAGGACTGTCTGTCCGTTCGGGAGAAGTCTGGTCAGAGCCTATTCAGCCGCCGGGGCCCCTGACCTGTCCATGACCCCTGCTGTCACACGATCGCCATCCGGCCGACACGCGCCACGGGAGAGCCCCCTTCTGCACGGGAGTTGGCCGGAGTACCGTCCGCGCATGCCGAAACGCACGCGCTCCACGATCTGGAGAACGCTCGTCACCGCCGCCGTCACCGCCCTGACGGCCGCCTTCCTCACCCCGGCCGCCGCCCAGGCCGCGCCCCGGGAGAGCAGACCCGTCTACTCCTACGCCGACGCCGTCCGCGAGTCCGTCTGGGTGGACACCGGCCTCGACGAGGACGGCGACGGACGGACCGACCGCGTCGCCGCCGACATCGTCCGCCCCGCCGAACCGGCCCGGCAGGGCCGCAAGGTGCCGGTCATCATGGACGCCAGCCCCTACTACTCCTGCTGCGGCCGCGGCAACGAGAGCCAGCGCAAGACGTACGACGCACAGGGACACGTCGTCCAGATGCCGCTGTTCTACGACAACTACTTCGTGCCCCGCGGCTACGCCTTCGTCGGCGTCGACCTCGCCGGCTCCAACCGCTCCGACGGCTGCGTCGACGTCGGCGGCCGCTCCGACATCCAGTCCGCCAAGGCCGTGATCGACTGGCTCAACGGCCGCGCCAGGGCCTACACCAGCCGCACCGGCGGCACCCCCGTGCGGGCCGGCTGGACCAACGGCCGCACCGGCATGATCGGCAAGAGCTGGGACGGCACCATCGCCAACGGCGTCGCCGCCACCGGCGTCAAGGGCCTCAGGACGATCGTCCCGATCAGCGCCATCTCCTCCTGGTACGACTACTACTTCGCCCAGGGCGCCCCCCTCTACGACGGCGGCCCCGACGAACTGGCCGGCTACGTCGAGAGCGCCGACGCGCACGCGCACTGCGCGGCCGTCCAGCGCAAGCTCGCCGACGGCAGCCCGCGCAGCGGCGACTGGACCCGGCTGTGGACCGAGCGGGACTACGTCAAGGACGCGGCCAAGGTGCGCGCCAGCGTGTTCCTGGTGCACGGCATGCAGGACCTCAACGTGCGCACCAAGCACTTCGGGCAGTGGTGGGACGCGCTGGCGCGGCACGGCGTCGAACGGAAGATCTGGCTGTCCCAGACCGGGCACGTCGACCCGTTCGACTTCCGGCGCGGCGCCTGGGTCGACACCCTGCACCGCTGGTTCGACCACGAACTCCTCGGCTACGACAACGGCATCGACCGCGAGCCGACGGCCGACATCGAACGCCACCCCGACCAGTGGGTCACCTCCGCCGCCTGGCCCCCGCACGGCACCCGCGCCACCGTCCTGCACCCGGCCGCGGGCAGCCGGGCCGGCGTCGGCACGCTCGGGCTGCGCCCGGCCGCCGGCACCGAGAGCTTCACGGACGACCCGGCGCGCAGCGAGACCGACTGGGCCGCGCACCTGACCACGTCCACGCCGGAGAAGGCCGGGTTCCTCACCGCGCCGCTCACCCGGGACGTGCGCCTGTCCGGATCCTCCACGGTGACGGTCACCGCGACCCCGACCACGGCCTCGGCCCACCTGTCCGCCGTCCTGGTCGACGTCGGCCCGGACACCATCCGCGACTACGCCGACCGGGCCGAGGGCATCACCACCCTCACCGACCGCACCTGCTGGGGCGCGAGCACCGCCGGGGACAGCGCCTGCTTCAAGGAGACCAGGGCCAGGACGGCCGCCGTCGACTACACCGTGGTCAGCCGCGGCTGGGCCGACCTCGGCCACTACGCCTGGCCGGCGAAGGGCGTCCCGCTCACTCCGGGCCGGGCCTACACCATCACCCTCCGCCTCGCGGCCACCGACCACGTCGTCCCCGCCGGGCACCGCCTGGCCCTGATCGTCGCCGGCACGGACAAGGACCTCATCGACCCGCCGTCGACCAGGCCGACGCTCACCGTGGACCTGTCCCGGACGACAGCCAGGGTTCCGCTGGTGGGAGGTGCGGCGGCCTTCGCCCGGGCCACGTCCGGCGGCGCCGGGGCGCCCGCGCCGGGGGTTCTGGACGGCGTCGGGGCACCGCGGACCGTTCGGCACGTCCCGGCGGGCTGACGCTCACGCCACTGCGGCGCCGGCCCGGGGCGCGCTTGGCCGTCGATTCCGGCTGCGGGCAGTCGTGGGCCGGTCGCGCAGTTCCTCGCGCCCCTTGGGGTGGCTGGGTGTCGGGTTCGGCTCCGGGTGGTTGTCGGCTGGTCGCGCAGTTCCTCGCGCGCCTTGGGGTGGCGGTGTGTCGAGTCCGGCTGCGGGCAGTCGTGGGCCGGTCGCGCAGTTCCTCGCGCCCCTTGGGGTGGCTGGGTGTCGGGTTCGGCTGCGGGTGGTTGTCGGCCCGTCGCGCAGTTCCCCGCGCCCCTTGGGGGCGGTCAGGTGGTCTGGCAGGCCAGCTCGGCCGCCTCGCGGGCGCAGCCCCAGGCCACTGTGATGCCGGCGCCGCCGTGGCCGTAGTTGTGCACCAGTGCGCGGCCGTCCGGGAGGGGGCGGCGCTCCAGCCGTACCGCCTCCCGGGCCGGCCGCAGGCCCACCCGGTGCGCGAGCACGCGCGCACCGGCGATCTCCGGGCGGACGGCCGCGCACCGGGCGACGATCGCCGCGGCGGTGGCCGGGTCCGGCTCCAGGGACCAGTCGTCCTCCTCGGCCGTGCCGCCCAGCAGCAGCCGGCCCGGCTGCGGAATGACATAGGTGGAGGCGGCCGAGGAACGGTCGACGCGGGTGTACCAGCCGGTGACGCCCGGGTTCTCCACCACGACCAGCTGCCCGCGCACCGGACGCACCGCAGGGTCCGGCACCAGCGAACGCGCCCCGAGCCCCGTGCAGTTGACCACCACGGCGGCGGGCACGGCGGCCAGGTCGGTCACCTCACGGACCTCCACCGCACCGCCCGCCGCCGTCAGCCGCTCGCGCAGCCACGCCAGATGCACCGGCATGTCGATCACCGGCAGCCGCGCCGCCAGCCCCTCGGCGACCGCCCGCAGCCCCGGCACCTGCCCCGCCCACGCGCCCAGCTCGTCCAGCCGGCTCCCGTGGTGCACGCCGTCGACCAGACGCACCCCCGTCTCCGCGGGGCGCCCCGCCAGCTCCTCGTACACCCCGAGGGACTCCAGCGCCCACGCGCCGGCCAGCGGCTCGGGTTCGATGCGGTACGGCCACCACAGGCCGCCGGCGACCGCCGAGGTCGTCCGCTCGGCCGGCTCCCGCGTCCACACCCGCACCCGCCGCCCGGACTCGGCCAGCAGCACGGCCGTCGTCAGCCCGGCGACCCCGCCCCCGACCACGATCACTTCGTCTCTCGGCTCACTGTCCACGCCAGGACGATAGGCCCTGCGCGGCCCGCACCGGCAGACCGCTCCGCACGCCGGTGACCGGGGCAGAACCTGGCGGGGGCGCGTGCCCGCCGCCGCTAGGATCGACGTCCTGATGACTGCCACCCTCGTTGCCAAGAACCTCGCCGCCGGGCACGGCGACCGCTCGCTGTTCTCCGGGCTCGACCTGGTCGTCGCGCCCGGCGACGTGATCGGGCTGGTCGGTGCCAACGGCGCGGGGAAGTCGACCCTGCTGCGGATGCTCGCCGGACTCGTCCCGCCCGAGCAGGGCGACCTGCGGCTGTCCCCGCCGGCCGCGACCGTCGGCCATCTGCCGCAGGAACCCGAGCGCCGGCCGGGGGAGACCGTCCGGGAGTTCCTGGCCCGCCGCACCGGGGTCGCCGAGGCCCAGCGGACCATGGACGAGGCCACCCAGGCCCTGGTCGACGGCGCGCCCGGCGCCGACGACGCCTACGCGGCCGCCCTGGAGCGGTGGCTCGGCCTGGGCGGCGCCGACCTGGAGGAGCGCGCCGAGGAGGTCGCCGACTCCCTCGGCCTGGCCGTGGACCTGGACCAGCCGATGACCGCCCTCTCCGGCGGCCAGGCGGCCCGCGCCGGCCTCGCCTCCCTGCTGCTGTCCCGCTACGACGTCTTCCTGCTGGACGAGCCCACCAACGACCTGGACCTGGACGGCCTGGAGCGTCTGGAACGGTTCGTCACCGGCCTGCGCGCCGGCACGGTCGTCGTCAGCCACGACCGCGAGTTCCTCACCCGCACCGTCACCAAGGTGCTCGAACTCGACCTCGCCCAGCAGCGGATCAACCTCTACGGCGGCGGCTACGCGGCCTACCTGGAGGAGCGGGAGGTGGCCCGCCGGCACGCCCGCGAGGACTACGAGGAGTACGCCGACAAGAAGGCCGCCCTCCAGGACCGCGCCCAGACACAGCGGGCCTGGATGGACAAGGGCGTGAAGAACGCCCGCCGCAAGGCGGGCAACGACAACGACAAGATCGGCCGCAAGTTCCGCAGCGAGGCCAGCGAGAAGCAGGCAGCCAAGGCCCGGCAGACCCAGCGCATGATCGAGCGCCTGGAGGTGGTCGAGGAGCCGCGCAAGGAGTGGGAGCTGCGGATGGAGATCGCGTCCGCCCCGCGGTCGGGCGCGGTCGTGGCGACGCTGCGGGACGCCGAGGTGCGGCGCGGCGACTTCACCTTCGGCCCGGTCTCCCTGCAGATCGACTGGGCGGACCGGATCGCGGTGACGGGCGCCAACGGATCCGGCAAGTCCACCCTGCTGGGCGCGCTGCTGGGCCGCGTCCCGCTCGACTCCGGCCACGCGGCCCTCGGCTCCGGGGTCCTGGTCGGCGAGGTCGACCAGGCCCGGGGGCTGTTCCACGGCCCGGAGACCCTGCTCGACGCCTTCTGCGCCGCCGTCCCCGACACCGAACCGGCGGAGGTCCGCACCCTGCTGGCCAAGTTCGGCCTGAAGGCCGCCCATGTGCTGCGCCCGGCCGCGACCCTGTCCCCGGGCGAACGCACCCGCGCCGCGCTCGCCCTGCTCCAGGGCCGGGGCGTCAACCTCCTCGTCCTGGACGAGCCGACGAACCACCTGGACCTGCCGGCCATCGAGCAGCTGGAGGGGGCCCTCGACGCCTACACGGGCACCCTCCTCCTGGTCACCCACGACCGCCGCATGCTGGACGCGGTCCGGGTGACCCGGCGCCTGGAGGTGGCGGACGGCAAGGTGACGGAGCGTTAGTTCCCGCGTGGACGCCTCACCCCGCCGCCGAGCCACCCCTGTGTGTGGGGGACCCCGGGACCGTCGCGTGGGTCGCGCGGCGGAATGGGGCGATCACATGCCGCTGGGGCGTCGGATGCCCTAGCGTATGGCGCCGTGGCACGGTGAGCGCCACTGTCCGTACCACCGGTGGGGGAGGGGCGGGTGGACACAGGGGGCGAACGGCCCACGGGCCGGGCCAGGTACCAGGACCACGTGGACTTCCGCGGCGGCCACTTCCACGGCCCGGGGGTGGGCGGGGGGGGGCGGGCGACCGGGCCCGCCGGCCCCCCCCCCCCCCTGTTCCGGGCGCCCGCG
>NZ_JBEYXJ010000141.1:0-17895 GCF_040645015.1 Streptomyces sp. NPDC046881
CCCACTCCACACCCCCCCCCCGCCCCCCCCACCCCCACTCACCCCTCGCGCCCCCGCCCCGGCCCCGGCTCGACTGCGGCGGGGCGCGCCCCCCCCACGACCGGATCAGGCGCAGATCAGGTCAGTGCGGGTTGTCGTCGCCGGCCGCGCACGAGCACTTCGCGCTGTCCATGACGGTGTCCATGTCGGCGATGCCGGTGATGACGGTCACCGGCTTCACCGGCTCCAGGACCGGCCGCGTGAGGTACGGCAGGCTGTCTCCGGTGGGCCCGTCGCTCGGCAGCGGGCGCCGCGGCGAGATCTCGACTGCTACTGCGGTCATGCTGTTCACCCTGCTTTCTTATCTCCGTGCTGGCAGTAAGCCGCCAGCGGGGCCTTCGCCTCCTGGTAGTGCTTTGCCAGGGGCCTGCACACGCGGCAGGAGCCGGCGATGCTGCATCCCGAGCAGCCGCCGGTGCGAAGCATGAGGCGGTCCGCGATCGCGCCCAGCCGGGCAAGGCCCTCAATCCCCTCGTTGGGGAGGCTGATCTGGTCGTCGCGGCCGATCTTGCAGATGGACACCAGGCCGAAGGGGTCCATGTGGAAGAAGGTGTGTCCGGCGTTGCAGCCGGTGAAGGTCTTGCGCACCCGCAGGTGTTCCTTGGACTGCGCGGTGAGGACCTCACCGCCGCCGTAGATCGTCGGCGTCATATTGGTGAAGACCTCGTACTCGACGCCCCACGTCTCGCACAGGTCGATCATCGCCTGCTCTTCGTGGCCGTTGTCGTCGGTGACGACGATGCTCATCCGCAGCGGCAGGCGGGCGTGGCGGGCGGCGTTCATGCCCTGCACGAACTGGTCCCAGGCGCCCTGGCGCTGCGTCAGCTCGTCGTAACTGGCCTTCGTCGCCCCGTACATCGAGACGGTGACGCGGTACGGCGGGCACTCGCGGAACAGGCGGAGCAGGTTCTCGCGCCACAGCAGCGAGCCGTTCGTCGAGACCGTGATCATCATGCCGAGTTCCCACGCGTACCGGTAGGCGCGCATGAAGTCCTTGTCGATGGTCGGCTCGCCGCCGGTGACCTGGAGGAACAGCACGCCGGCCTCGGCCATGATGTCGAGGCAGCGCCGCTTGTCCTCCCACGGCATCCCGGCCTTCATCTTCAAGCCGAGGTAGCAGTGCTTGCAGTCGTAGTTGCAGCCCAGGTTGACCTCCCAGCTCGCCTTTCCGTAGCCCCACGTGGACGGCTGACGGACGAGCAGGATGTCGGCCAGGGACTGGCCGGTGATGTCGAGGTCGTCCCACTGCTCGCGGACAGCTTCGACGAGCCAGGGCGGGGCCGGCTCGGCCGGGGCGAGAGCGCGCAGCTCGTCGTAGCGGGCCTCGGGCAGGAGGGCACCGCCGCGGGCTCCCGGCCTCACGAGGACGTGCTGTTCCAGGAAGGTGGCAGCGATCAGCTGATGTGTCACGGGGTCTCCAGGGAGGTTGGTCCGCCCCGGCCGGAGGGAGAGCCGTTGACATCTGCGGCCGGGGCGGGGCTTGGGTGACGGGCGGGCCGTCAGTGCTGCGCGGCTACGGCCGCGATGACGAGGGCAGCGACCGCGACGACTATCAGGACGTAAGTCGCCCGTGCGCGGCCGGTGGCGTATATCGAGACGCGGGGGTCGGGCATCTCCCCCATCTGGGGCGCCTCCAGGTCGGCCCAGACCCGCTTGCCCCAGCTCAGCGGGTCCGTACCCCACTGAGTGGACATGGCTTCGACGAGGGCCAGGCCCCGGCCGTGCTCCTCTTCGTCGCCCGGCTCGGCCACCTGTGGCTCGGTCTTGCTGCGGTCGACGACCGCGACGCGCACCCGGTCCTCGTCGAGCCGGCGCAGGGTCACGCGGTACGCGTCGCAACGCGCGTGCTGCACCGCGTTGGTCGCGAGTTCGGAGGCGACCAGCTCGGCGGCATCCGCGAGGTCGGGCAGCTTCCAGTCGAGTAAGGCCGCGTGCACGAACTGGCGGGCCTGGCGTACGGACTCGCCGTTGCGCCTGAAGGACTTGGACACCACGGGCGTACCGTCCTCCGCGACCAGTCGGCGGCCAGCCAGCACGTCAGGCACCGTCCTGCACGCTCTGTGCGGCGCGAAGGCGGGCGTGCTCGACGAGCTGCTTCACCGCGTGCTCCATGCACAAGACGCCGGGGCCGTCCATCTCCAGCAGCCAGTGCGACCGCGCCTTCTGGTCGACCCCCGGCCGGGGGACACCGAGGAGCATGCCGGGGCTGAGGCACTCGGTGCCCGGCACGTTCCACCGTCCCCACGCCGACGCGAGGACGAGGAAGTACACCTGGCCGGCCGTCCGGTCGGTGAACACAGCGCCACCCAGCAGGGCCTCGTTCAGGTAGACCCCGATCTCCCACGGATTGCCCGTACCAGCCGCCGTCTCGACCAGGTCGAGCGGCACGCGGACAGCGGTGAACAGCGTTCCGCAGCGCAGCAGCGCGACGTCCCCGCCTCCCCAGTCGCGGTGGGCCGTGACCGGGTCGTGAGCGGCCATCAGCAGCCACGTCGCGGCGCCGAAGGTCCGCGCCTCGCGGGCGTGCACCAAGACTCCGCCCTGTGGCTCTTGCCGTTCCAGCTCAGCACCGCTTTGTGTGCTTCCGCTCTGTTCCATCCTGACGCCCCCAAGCGGCCGTCTCGCATTCGTGATTACAGCGAGTACACCGAGGCATACAGTGGGGCGTGTAGTCCCCGGGGCCACGAAGTGGTTTAACGGGTTTAACGCCCTGCTTGGGAGGGTGGACGAGGTGGAGAATCACTCCGGCGCGCACAACGTCGCGCTCAAAGAAGCCCTGCGTGAAGCCGATCTGACGTACGAGAAGCTCGCATCCGAGGTCCGCCGCATCGCGGCCGAGGCGGGTGACGATCTCCGCACGAACAAGTCCGCGGTGGCTCACTGGATGAGGGGCAAGGGCCCCGAGCCTCGAACAGCGTCGTACATTGCCGAGGCGATCAGTCGAAATCTGGGCCGTCAGGTCCAGCCGGTAGACCTGGGGTTCACGACCCCAGACATGGACCAGTCCCAGACCCCGCTTGGGTTGGGTCTGGGACCGGATCCAGTGGACACTCTACGACGCATCGGGGAGGCGGACATCCGGCGCCGCAAATTCTTGACGAACGCCGCATATTCAGTCGCAGCGGCGGCGCTCCCGCTCGGCCTGGACCAAGCCCTCGAATACCGCGCCCGCGCAGCAGACGGAGCGCGGGCCCGTGCCGGCCGGGCCGAGCTGGATGCCGTCCGCGACATGACGGAGATGTTCACGCGCATCGACGAGCGGCACGGCGGACAGCACGGCCGGACGGCCGTCGTGCAGTACCTGCGCACGGACGTCGCCGACCTGTGCCAGTCCCGCTTCGGCTCCGAGGCCGAGCACCGCGAGGCCCTCGGCCTGGCCGCGTCGGTGGCCTACCTGTGCGGCTGGAAGGCGTACGACGCCGACGAGCACGGCTTGGCCCAGCGCTACTACCTACAGGCCCTCGCGCTGACCCGGGAAGCCGGGGACTACATCCACGAGGCGTGGATACTGCGGATCATGGCCCACAACGGGATGGACATCCGCCGCCCGGAGAACACGCTGCGCCTCGCTGAGTCGGCCCTCGACCGCGTCCGGGGCCGGGTGTCGCCGTCGACAGAAGCCCTGTTCGCCGTGACCCGGGCCCGCGCCCTGGCCGTGAACCGGCGCCGCAAGGAAGCCGCGACCCAGATCCGCGAGGCCCAGGACCTGGTGCTGCGGGGCGAGCAGTCCGACCTGCCGTACTGGGCCGCCCTGTGGGGATCGGCCAGGGCCACGGTCAGCAGCCACACTGGGAAGACGTTCCACGAGCTGGGCGACCACCGCAACGCCGAGCGCCACTACGAGACGTCCGCGCGCAGCCGCCCCCGCGACGGCAACGGCTACCAGCGGATCACCGCGCTCACCCTCGCCGCGCAGGGCCGCGAACAGGCCGCCCAGGGCCACCTGGAGGCCGCGTGCGCCACCTGGGGCCAGTCCCTCAACCTGCTCGGCGGGGTCCGCTCCGCCCGCGTCGCCAAGCAGGTATCCGGTATCCGCCGCCAGCTCGGAGTGTTCGACAAGCGAGGCGTACGGGCCGCCGCCGACCTCGACGAGCGGGCCCGGGACTGGCAGCTCGCCTACGCCTGAACCGGATGTCAGTGCCGGGACGTACGGTTGCCCCTACGTCCCGGCATCCGGGTCAGGCGCTGTAGCCCTTCTGCCGCACGCCTGGCCCCCAGTGCACAGCCACCTTGGCAAAGCACTCACGGCACAACGGATTGGCGTTGAAGCCGTACTTCTTGCACGGATCCGAGCACCGCGCGCAGCGGCCACCCTCGTCCGAGCTCCATGTGGCGGCGGGGTAGTCACGCAGTTCTGCAGCGGCGCTCATCGTCGTTCCGTTCTATCCGGGCGGGCCGTCGAACAGAATAGAACGCTGCGGGAATGTCAGTGGCGGGCCGTACCGTGGCGGTATGCCCCGCTCCTCCCGGCCTCACGGCCAGGCGCCCCCTGTCCGCGATCAGGTCAACCAGCTCATCCGGCGGCTCATGAACAAGCCCGCCGACAAGAAGCGCACCGCCGAGTACGAGCGCCTGCTCGTGCTGTGGTCCGAGGCCACCCAGCCCGAGGACGTCGAGAAGGCGGCATGACGAAGCCCCACCCGCGCCGGGCCGGTGGCGGGTGGGGCCTCGTTGTCCAGGACCGCGAGTAGCAACTCAAGCTGTGGACGATCCGAACATACCTCCCGAAGCGGACCACCCGGCGACGACAGGCCGGGCCAGGGCGTAGCCGCGCGGCAGCCGCAGGCCCTGCCCGCGCCGCAGCTCCGCAGCGAAGCACTCGGCGACGTTCGACCCGTACCGCTCCGCCACCAGACTCGCCAGGCCGTGCGCGCACTCCCGGCACGCGACGCGGCCGTAGCCGCGCGTACACACCCGTTGCCGGGCCTCCACGGGGTGCGCCTCCACTGCGTGCCCGCACCCGGGGCACAGGCCGGCCGTCACGCGATCCTCCGCTTGGGCGGCTCCTGGCCCGGGTGCGCGTCGGCGAAGTGGCCGCGGATTGCCGTCTCGACGCTCGCGCGGACCCTGGCCGCCCGCCGCTCGGCGCGCTCCCCGAAGATCCGGCCGATGTCCTCCGAGGTGGCGGTCAGCGGCACGCTGATGGGGTCCGGGTCCTCCGCGTAGCTGTCGTGCTCGTGGGCCCACCCGCAGCCGAGGGCGCACGGGAACCGGGCGATCCCGCCCTTCGGGTGCGGCCACGCGTGCGGGAACTCGGGCTCCGGGATGATCGTGGACTGAGGCGGGGCCTGCTCCGCCGCCCGCTGGGCGGTCTCGAGTTCCGCGAACGCTTCGCGGGTCGACAGCTGCGGCAGCAGCGCGGCCAGGTCGTCAAGGTCGGTGTCGGCACTCACGCGGTCCTCCGTCTCGTGCGGCGGACAGGATGCCACAAATAGGACGGCCCGCCTCCGAGAGGCGGGCCAGCGGCTGGTGCCCGGGGTGGGAGTCGAACCCACACTTGACCGCGTTTAAGGCGGCTGCGTCTGCCAGTTGCGCCACCCGGGCCAGACCTCACACGGCGGCCTGCAGAGCAGGCACCGGATGACGCTGCTGAACGGAGACGTCTACTGACGACACTACAGAGATCAGGTGACGGGTACTCACATACCCCTCAACAAGGCCGGATTGGTCATGGCTCCCCCTGCACATGCGTTCTACGGTCGGCCAAGCCGCAAGGCCCGGCAGTAATAGCCTCTCGCACGAGAGCCGCTGACACAGGGGGGAAATCGGTCAACGGTTGACGCAAAGGGGGACGCCCGCCCCGGCGCGTAGGGCGGGCGTCCGTTCAGGGGCCGGACGGCTCGTCCGGCGGGTCCGGCTGTGGCGGCACGACCGGCGGGGCCGGCGGCTGAGGCGGTGGCGGACACGGGTCGACGTCGGCCGGACAGAGTGTCGCCAGGCGGTCGTTCGCCTGGTCGACGGCGTCGCGCAGGCTCCCGCCTCCGTTGGGGAACACCTCGTGCCAGACCTGGCTGACACGCTCCTCCATCCCCTCCATCCGCACCATGATGCCCGGCCGGGCCCGGACTCCCGGACGGGCCTCTTCGCCGTACCAGTCGTCGAAGAACTGGGACGCGCGCCGGAACAGGTGCGACACGGCCCGCCCCACCCGCCACAGGGCCGTTCCCAGGCCCACGACGAGCGATATGGCGCCGCCCCACAGCATCACCAAGTCCACGGCCGTGTTGCCCGTGGAGACACTGCCGACCACGCTCATTCCGCCCAAGCCAGGGCCGTGAGGACCGCGCTGGCGACCTCGATCTCCTCGGCGCCGAGGTTCATCAGCCGCACCCGCATGTTCCGGCCGGCCGCCAGACGCTTCGTCAGCGGCACCACGCCGTACGTCCCGCCAGGGGTGCCGATGATCTCGTGGATCGGGTGGTCCAGCTTGAGATTGCCCGCGTCGTCGTACTCGCTCATGCGGACCTGGACCACCTCACCGACAGCCAGGCCCTCGAAGCGCAGGCTCAGCGAGCCGGTGAACCGGGCGGCGCCCTTGACGAAACTCGGGCTGTTCAGCGCGTGGCCGTCCGGCTCGTCGTTCCACTCGGTGGTGAACTCGATCGCGTCCCACAGGTCCGGCGCGAGCTGGAATCCGTGGGCGAGGCCCAGATTGACGTAGTCGGGGGTCACGGTGGGCGTCTCCTGTGTGGTGGGAGGGCTCCAATTCGCCTGGTGTGACAGCCGCTCGGCGACGTCTCGGCGGAACTGGGCCATGGTGAACAGGAACCGGCCTCGGCGGCCGTACCCGGCCACGGGGCCGGCGGGGTCCGGCTTGCCTTCGACGGACGTCTCCAGGTGCCCGGCGGCACTGCCTTCGCTCCAGCCGTGCAGTCGGCACAGAGCAGCGTTGAAGCGGACCATGCTGTCGTACTGGGCTCGCGTGTAGACGTCTTCCCCGTCGCCGCGGTTTTCGACTTCCAGCCCGTACAGCGAGTCGTTGCCGTCGACCGTGCGCGTCTTGTCCTGCTTCGGCAGCGGCTTCTCAGCGACGATCGCCAGGAAGACGTTCTCGGCGACGGGGCCCGCGTGGTTGGCGCGGCCGTCGGCGACCAGGACCACGACGCCGTCCTTGCGCAGGAGGGCGTGGGCGAGCGGCGGAGGCAGACCCGGCACACCGGCCGTGGCGATGACGCGCAGGCTGTCGACACCCGCGGTGTGGTGGTTCAGGATGCCGTGGACCGGCCCGAAGGCCTTCCCCGTCGCGGTGTCCCTGCCGCGCTCGGTCCAGCCGGCCAGCTCGGTGAACGGGACGCCCTCAGCCTTGAGCGCTGCGCGCCACTGGCCGGGGGTAGCGGGGTCCGCCACGGCGATCACTCCCAACGCGGAGAGTCGACGCCCGGCCCAGAACCAGCAGCTGCCTGGAGTGTAGCTTTCGCCCCCTGCGACGGTCAGGCGGCGGGGTGGATGACGAGCTTGAACTCCGCGAGGGTCATCAGCAGCGGCCCCACGGTGCCGTTGTGGGTCACGCGCAGCGCGAGCGGCACATCGGGCGTAACGAAGATCCCCCAGCTCTTCGTCCAGAACTGCCCGCCGGGGGTCGCGGCGCGGTGATCGGTCGCCGTGGTGTCGTTCGGGGTCGCGGTCTCGCCGAGAGGGTCACGGACGAACTGGTCGCGGTACTCGGTGACCGTCCCGGAGGTGGCGGTAGGGGCCTCCCACTGGATCAGCGCGTACAGCGAGCCCCATCCTGCCCGGGACGGCCTGATCAGGCCTGACCGGTCGTCCGTGGCGTAGTTGGTCACGGTGCTGCCGTCGGGCTGCAACGCCTGGTGCATCTCGAACCGGTCGGTCGGCTCGGCCGCCCCGTACGGGAAGCGGACGATCGTGTACGACGCGGACGACGGGATGGACTGGGGTGTGTCGACTTTCAGCGAACAGACCTGAACCCCGGGAGCGACGACGCCCCTCGTGGACACTGGGTCACCCCTGCCCGGTGTAGCCGGACATACGGCGGGCGCTGTCCTCGGGCACCCCGAGCGCGATCAGCGCCTCGAAGTCGTTCTCCTGCCGGATCTCGTCCGCCTTCTCCAGGCTGGCGATATGGGCTGTGATGCCGTCTTGCAGCTCCTGACGCCGCTCCCCGTACTCCTCCAGGGAGACGAAGCGGCCGGGCCTGCTCAGTACCGGCTCCATCCCAGCGAGGACCTGCATGTGGGCCGGTGTGCCGTCGTCGTAGATGACGTACAGGTCCACGGATTCGCCAACCGGCCTGACGCCGGCGATCACCATCGTGTCCATGCTGTGCTCCTCACAGGCTGATGAGAATGGCGCGGATGAAAACTTGGATCCGGTTGTATGTGGCGGCGGCCGCGCCGCGGTCCAGCGTGATCGGCAGCTGGACCACCGCCCCGGCGCCCGGGGCGAGCGCGGCGAGCGCCTGGTAGACCTTCGTCGTCTGGGTGTGCACGTCGGTCATCGTCGACGAGCCCGTGTTCTTCATGTAGTACATCTGGTCGGTGTCCTGCGCGTACGCGGCGCTCCCTCCTACCGGGAGGGTGAAGTCGACGTCGACCTCCCGCTCGATCAGCACCATCGCAGACCGGCAAAGGTCGGGATTGGTGATGTTCATCTGGAACGTATCGACCACGGTGGGGGTGTTCGGGACCGCGAGGCTGGCGTACGTACGGCTCTCGCTGATCTGGCTGAAGCTGATCTTGCCGCGAGGCTCGCTGCGCAGCACGCCGTTCGAGTCGCAGACGACGACGCCGCCCGCCGTGTCGGCACTGCACGGGTACGGCCACACGCCGGTGGCCACCTTCAGCGGTGAGCTGCCGCTGCCATTGCCGCTCAGGCCGCATCCGGTGGCGACCGTGCCCCCAGCAGTGGGCACCATGAGCCCGCCGTCTCCGCCGATGACCAGGTTGTTCCCGACGTCGCTGGACAGGTCCGCCGCGATGACGCCGGTTGCCGGGTTGAAGTCGATGCCGTCGCCGCCAGAGAGGCACGCACGGACCACATCGCAGGGGACTTCGGCAGAGATGACGTAGGGGTTCGCGTCGCTACCCGAACCGCTGACGGTGACGTTCTCGCCGGCCTGCACGGTGCAGTTGCACAGGCCCCCACCGCATCCACATCGCGCCACAGTTCCACGCTCCTCGCGGGGTTGTTCTGTGGCCCGGCCTAGCACCAGCGGCGCACGGCCGAGTCTATCGACGGCCCGTCCGGACGCGGTCCGGACGCGTCCACGGTGCCGTCCGGACGGACACAACTCCAAGGCTCTGACCTGTGCGGACGCCGTCCGGACGTGGCGTCCGGACGGCGTCCGGACGCGGGGTCAGGCGTACAGCCAGACGACGACCAGTCCGGCGCTGCCCTCGGTGCCGTTGACGCTGTCGCCGTCCCGCGCGAGGGCCCCGGCCGCTCCGCCGCCGTAGCCGCGCCCGGCGCCGCCTCCGCCACTGGAAGCGCGCTGCCAGCCTCCGTGCCCGAGCCTCGATTCCCCACCCGGCCCGCTCTGCCCCTGGTCGCCGCTGAGGCGGATCGAGCCGCCGCTGGGGCCGCCGCCCTGGGCCATGTCGCCGATCCCGGCGAGTGGCCCGGCCACGCCCGAGTAGCAGATCAGTGTGGCGCCCGAGGACATGACGACCTGCCCGCCGAAGCCTCCGTTCGCGGTGCACAGGCCGCCGAAGGAGCTGTTGCCGCCGTTGCCGCCATCGACCGTCGGGGTGCCCGCGGTTCCGGCCTCGCCGACCACGATCGTCTCCGTGGCGCCGAGGTCGGAGGCCTCGATCAGCCGCTCCGAGTACCCACCGCCGGTGCCGCCCGGGTGCGCGACGAGCTGAGCGGCATTCGCCTTCGCACCGGCCGCTCCCCCGCCGCCCGCCTGCACCTGGACGAAGATGCGGCTCAGCCACGGGTAGTCGGCCTTGTTGAACTCGTGGGTGCCGGGGGTCTTGAAGTACAGGACCTCCCGCAGGTTCATCGACCCGGGCACGATCGTCAGCCGGCCGTCGTCGCCGACCTGGAAGAACTCGTCATCGACACACACGCTGGCCATGGGGCACTCCGTCAGGACTGATCGAGCGGCCCGGCCCACAACCAGCGGCGCGAGAGCAGGGTAACCGCCCGGGTCAGGGCGTTGGCGGGAGCGCCATCAGGTACACGCGCAGCCCAGGGCCGACCGGCTCGGCGACACCGGCACCGCGGCGGGGACGGCTGCGCCACACCCGCACCACGGCGCACCATGCGGTGACCTCCTCCAGCGTCGCCCACACCGTCCGCTCGTCATCGCTGGGCTCGGGGTCCACGGCGGTCGCCGTGACGGCCGGACGGCCGCTGTACGAGGCCGGGAACGTCCAGGTGGCCCGCCCGTCCTCCCCTGTCTCCATAACGGCCGCCACAGGCCCGCCCAGGCCCGCCGGACGGGTCGACTCGGCCGGCCCGGGGTCCTGTTCGCGCGGGGCGCTGCTCGTGCGCGTGCGGCCTGCGATGCGGGCCCGCTGGTCGAAGCTGCGCAGTACACCCACCAGCGGGGCGCCGACCACGCGCCGGGCCGGGGTTCCACGGATCGCCATCTACGCCGCCTCCGCCGCTGTCGCCGCCACCTGGACCTGCACGCTCTCCGTGCCGGGGCTGTCGCCGCCGCCGGCCGTCTCCGTCACCCGCAAACCGGTGATCTTGAAGCGCTGGGTGACCTTCCGGCATGTGCTGGCGCTGGTGACGTCCAGCGCCCACCCGGGCACGAGACTCGGCACGCTGATGTTCGCCAGCGGGGAGATCGTCACCTGCTGGGTGTCGACGAACACCGGCACCGTGGCAGACACCCGGCGCCGGGCCTTCGCGGCCTCCGTCGCCGACGCGTCGTCAGTGATCTCCGACATCTCCACGTACCGCTCGTGGAGGCCGTAGTACGGGTCGGTGCCGCCGTCGGAGCCGAGGGCGCCGCTGTTTTCGCTGCCCGCCACGATCCAGCGAGTGACAAGGGACTTGCCGTCCTCGGAGACCTCCAGGCCCTCGGGCAGGTCGGCGTCCGACAGGCGGCCCACGGACACGAGGAACGTCTCCGGCAGCAGCAGAATCTTCGAGCCGATCACCGTGTAGTCGATGCCTGCCTCGGCGAGCTGGCGCAGGTGGTCGCCGGTCTGTCCGATGCCCACGCTGTAGGAGCGGGAGCCGGCGACACCGGCCTTGCCGACGATCTGCACGGTGTGGCCCGGGTCGTCGGGCGCGAACCCGTCGTCGATCAGCCATTGGGCGATCTCGGACAGGTCCGTGTTCGTGAACGTCCGGTTGGCGTGGGGCACCCGGTTGTCGAGCCACACGCTGACGTCCTCGGCAACCACCTCGACCTCGCCGAGCGACCATGTGACGTCGGTGACCGGCCCGTCCCACACGTACTGGCCGTCGCGAAAAATCACGAGCCGGGAGCGCCAGGAGCCGATGCGGCCGAGTCGGTTGCAGCAGTCGCCGTCCGGCTGGATCAGGGCCCGCGCCGAGCTGGTGCCGTCCAGCACCCGGTTCCACTCCACCTCGGTCAGAACCTGGGCGGTGGTCACCGTGGCGCCGTTGCGGTCGAGGATGGTCGCGGTGTGCGTACCGCAGCCGGACACCGCCATTACCGGCCCCTTCCCGACACGCTGAGGGTGACCATCGCGTCGAGGGCCGGCGGGCTCTCGATGTCCGAGCTGATGCACACGCAGTACTCCGCGCACTCCAGCAGCTCGTACGTCGCCGGCTGGCCGTCGGGGCCGTAGACGTCGGGGCTGGACTCACAGACCCCGCCGCACTCCACCGTCGCGCGGCCGGTCTGCCCGTCCAACGTCACCGCCCCACCGGCGGGCACGAAGCTGACGTGCCAGTAGTTCTGCGGGTTGCAGCGGCCCGCGTCGGCGGTCTCCTCGCACGTCAGCGTCTGGTCGCCGTGCTCGTAGATCTCGACCGTGATGTTCCGCAGGTCCGACGACCCGGACCTGATGGTGACGATCGGCACGTCCGAGCTCCAGGTGGGCCGCCCCGTCAGGTCCATCTCGTAGCAGGCCCGCTCAGCCGCCAGCGGCAGACAGAAGCACGTGGACAGCGGGGCACCCGGCAACGGCGGCGTCTCCGGGAAGCAGCGCGGGTCCGCACACGCGGCCGTGGGGTCCGGGCAGGCGGCGAACCGGCAGCCGCCGGGGCAGTCGGCCCCCGTCGGGTGCACGCACCAGTCGACGCACGAACCGTCCAGGTCCATCGGCGGCGTGACCTCCAAGACCGGCACGGGGTCGGTCCACAGCCACGGCACCGCGGCGGTCATCACCCACTCCACCGTGAGGATGTCCGCGCCGGAATGACACTCGCCGTTGCCGCAGCCGTCGCCGGCCCGCGCGGTGACCCGCGGCCCCTCCACAGTGGCTACGCGGCGCAGGGTCCGGCGGTGCCGCTCGTTGAACGTGGCCGCGTCCAGCGTCTCGCCGGGGCAGCAGTTGTAGAGCGTGAGGCAGTCGCCGTCGCACTCTCCGCCAGAGCAGCCCTGGAGGACCTGCTCCAGCCAGTGCCGCCCGTAGTCGACGCCACAGCACGTGGAGCCGAGGACGAGCGCGGTCACGGTGATCGTGCGGGGCAGTGCCCGCGCAGGGCCGATGGCTCCGCCCCCGGCGATGCCACCCGTGACGGTGCGCTCCACCGGGTAGTCGTCGAGCCCGTCGACCTCAAGGACCATGATCCCGGCGAACTCGGTCGACTCGGGCACGTCCGGGTCGTACCAGGGCGCGGGGCTGTTCTCGTCGTCCGGTGTGGTGTACGGCAGGTCCTCGAGGACCTGCGCGCCGAAGGTCGGGCAGCCGCAGCCGGCCCAGTCGGTCAGCGGCGACCCGACGGTTTCCAGATAGGCCGCCAGGCGGGAGTGGTTGACCACCTCCACGCCGCCGTACGACATGAACCATTCGGTCGCCATCAGCCAGACACTCCTGCCGCGAGCACGAACCGGTTGAGGACCCGCTGCGCGGTGACGCGTGCGTTGCCCACTTCCCGGATCTCCCAGTGGTGGTTGTGGATCACGTCACCGCTCCCTCCCCGGCCGCGCCCTGCGAGGGCCGCGGGGTCCGTACCGGCCTGCCGCATGCGCTGGTTGCGGGTCAGCGGGATGACCTGGCCGCCCATGCTCGGGGTGACGCCGGCGAGCCCGGCCATCTGCGAGGACACCCCGCGCACGAGGGCTTGCGCCGCGTGCCGCGACGTCGCCTCCAGCGCGGCGATCTGGCCGGCCAGGCCGACCTGGAGGCCCAGGCCGGTCATCTCGCCGAGCTTGCGCATGACGACCGACGGCGACTTGATGCGCAGCGCCCGACGGATCGCCGTCTGCATGCTCTTGGCGATGTCGAGCATGAGCTTCTCGATGCTCTTGCGCTGCGCCTTCAAGCCCGCGAGGAAACCGGCGCCGGCCTGCTTGCCCGCGTCGTAGAGCACGTCGGCGCTCGTGGTGCCGAGGGTGCCGGAGGCCTTCGTCAGCTGCGACTGGAGGCTGTTGAGCCGCTTCAGGCTGTCCTTCGTCGACTGCGACAGCACCGTGGCGATCTCGGAACCCTGCTGCGGGCCGAGGCCGATGATCTGCCGCAACAGGTCCTTGCTGAGGCCCCGCTTGGCCAGGTTGTTGATCTGGGCGGTGAACTTGCGGACACGGTCGATGGCGTCCTGCAGACCGTTCTGCAGGAGGCGCGTGGTGACGGGCTCCTCGCCCTGGGTGAGGTTCTGCAGCGAGAACGCATCCAGCGCCGCCTTGGACGTGTCGGCCGCGAACTTCTGCGCATCGGCGATCCTCTGGACGAGCTTGTCGCGCTGCGCGGCCAGGGTCTGGAGCCGCTTGTTCCCGGACCGGAGCATCGACACGAGCCGGTCGTCGACCCGGGTCCGCCGCCCCTTAAAGGCGTCGGTGATCTGCTTGGCGAGCTTCTCGGTGGTCTGCTTGATGTCCGACGCGGTGCCGGTCAGGCCCTTGATGAAACCAGCGCCGACGTCCCGGCCGATCTGCGCGAACACCTTCGACGGCGAGCTGATGCCGAGGAGGTTCTTCGCCCCGTCGACCGCGCCCTTCACCACGCCCTTGGCAGCCGAGACGACTCGGCCGGCCATCTGCTTGATGCCGTTGATGAGGCCCTGGACCAGGTCCTTACCAGCGCTGACCAGGGTGGACACCGCCCCCGACAGGGCGCTCTTCGCCCGGGTCAGGAGGCCGCGCACGGCGGAGACGGCGTCGGAGACCCACCCGCGCAGCGTCGACAGGGCCGAGGACGCGGCGCGCCGGATGGGCCCGACGATCGCGTCGATGATGCCGCTGAGGATGGAGCGGGCCCGGCTGATCAGGCGCGTGAACCAGCTGACCACGCCGTTGACCAGGCCGGAGACGATGCTGTTGAGCGTGTTGTAGAGGTTCCGGAAGAACCCGATCACAGCGCCGACGAACCAGGTCACCTTGCTGACGACCGAGGTCAGGATGCCGATGAAGCCGGTCAGCGCCGAGACGATCAGCTTGACCAGCGGCACGACGATGTTGATCACCGCCCAGCCTGCGATCGCCGCAGCGAACTGCAGCACCGGCGCCACGATCCGCAGGATCTGCGAGACCAGCGGCGCCAGGGCCGTGACCAGGCCGATGATCGGCGGGACCAGCGGCAGGACCGCGTTGACGACCGCCATGAACGCCTGGACCAGCGGGGGCAGGATCGGCAGCAGCGCGGCCGTCAGCTGCGCGATCAGCGGCACGAACGCGGCGACCAGCTGCACCACGGCGCCAGCCAGCAGCGGGAAGATCGGCGCGAGCTGGCCGATCAGATCTGCCAGGGCCAGACCAATGCCCGTTGCCAGCGGGGTCAGGGCGACGACGAGCTGAGCGAACGCGCCGGCCAGCGTCGGCAGGATCGGCGCGAGCGCGCCGACGAGCTGCTGGATGACCGGCGCCAGGGTGGCCGCGAGCGCCGAGAAGACCGGCGCCAGGCTCGTGGCCAGCATCGCGACGATCTGGCCGACCAGCGGCAGCAGCGGGGCCAGGGCCGAGATGACCTGACCGATGGCGGCTCCGAGGGGGCCCAGGGACGGGCCGATGGCCGCGAAGGCTTCCGCCAGGGCCGCCGCCACGACCTGCAAGGACGGGGCAATGCCCTGGATAGCCGGGCCCAGGGCGTTGATCACGCCGACGATGGCGGGGCCGAGGGTCGCGAAGACCGGCGCCAGCATCGGCGCGATCTGGCCGATCTGCGTGACCAGCGCGGCGAAGATCGGACCGAGTTGCGCGGCGACCGTGGCGAGCGTCGCGAAGATGTTGCCGATCGCCTCCTGGCCCTGCGCCGAGTTGACGAACTGGGCGAACGAGGCGGTGATCGTCTGGAGGTTGCCGAGGAAGCCACCTCCAGATGCGTTGGCGGCACTGAAAACGCCGCTGATGATGCTGCCGACGTTGGAAGCGATGGCGCCGAGCTGCCGGAAGACCTCCAGCGCGCCGCGTACCGCTTCGACGGCCCGGCCCGAGGCGGCGAACTCCGACAGGGCCGTGCCGATCTGCGCACCGACCTGCCCAATGCCCGCTCCGACCTGCGGGCCGAACGCCTGCGTTACGGCCGCGGCGACGTCGAGGAATCCCTTCGCCAGCGGCGCGATAGCCGTCTGCAGGCCAGACGCGGCCTGGGCCGTGCCTTGGATGATCTGCCGCAGAGGGCCGGTCGCCTGCTGCGATGCTGCGAACTTGAGGCCCTCGGAGGCCGCCTTGCCGAACTCCGCCGCGACTTTGCCCAGTTCACCGCCGAGCGGCAGCAGGTTCTTGACCGCTCCCTCGACGTCGCCGGAGAACTGCTTGAAGAACGACTGCTGAATGGACTGCTGGACTTCCTTCAGCCGGGGCGCCAGGTCACGGACGGCCGTGACCGCCTTCTGTGCGGCCGGTGACAGCTTCTCCAGGGCCTGGCTGAACGCCGCCGCGTCACCGGATACTGCGGCCGAGAGCGCGTCGCTGACCCCGAGCATGGCCAGGCGCAGCGCGCCCACGGCGACCTGCGCGGCAGCGATCACAGCCGGAAGCGCGGCGACAATTCCGGCGGCCGGGGCAAGCGCGGCGAGGAACGCGCCGACACCCACGGCGGCGCCCGCGGCTGCAATACCGACGGCGCCGAACTGGAGGAGGCTGGCCAGGGCGCCACCGACCCGGGCCGCGATACTGCCCAGACCGGCCAGAGCCCGCTGGAATCGGTTGGCGTCCGGGTTGACGTTGACATTGACGTCAGGGGCCCGGTGCGCGCGGATACGGGCGTCGAACCCGTCCATGTCCGGGATGACCCGAATGGGGATCTCGACGTCGGCGAGGAGGGCGCGCAGCCGCTCCACGAAGCCGGTGACGTCCGGCGCGACGGGGATGTTGATCGAGTCGAGCGACCGCAGCCCGGTGAGGAGCTGGCTGTCGAACCGGGACAGGTCCGGCTCGATGCGGACGGTGAGCGTCTGGGCGAGCAGGCCGCGCTGGATCTGGCGCCGCATCTGCTCGCCGATGCGGCGCGTCGCGTTCAGCAGCGCCCGCTGGATCCGGACGCCTGCCGCGCGACCATCAGCGTCGGCACTGCCGGCGTTGATGTCGATCGTGATGGTCGCGCGACCGTAATCGACGTCGTCCTCGGCCATCGGGCAACCTCACGGAGGAGTGCGGTTGCCCGGCCTAGCACCAGCGGCGATCCCAGATTATCCGGTTCATCCCAGCCCGAGCTGGGCGTCCTGGGCCGCCAGCTGAGCCATCAACGACTTCGCGTCCTGCACCGTCAGCGCCCCGCGCGGCTTCTCAGCCGACTGCTGCGGCTGCGAGGTCCGTTGGGTGCGGGGCCGGCGGATCGCCCTGGGCGGGGCGTAGAGCTTCGCCTCCAACCGTCGCCGCGCGGCGTCGTCCTCAGCGGACGCATAGATCGCCTGCTCGGCGGCGTTGATCAGCGTGCGGAGCGTCCAGCGGTGCGGGTCGACGCCTTGGAGGGCGAGCTGGCCTTCCCAGGCGTCCCAGCCCTCCGCGACGCTCGCGAGGATCCGCTGGACGGTGTAGTAGGGCGGTCGTTGCCGCCTCCGTACAGCTCGACCGTCCACTCCAGCAGCTCCAGCAGCACACGGTCGGGGACGCGCATGCTCTTGTCCACGACCCTGCCGCCTTCCTCGGCGGCCTTCTCCTCGGCCTGCGCGCGGCTGCGGTAGTGGTCGACCAGCTTGGCGCCCTTGATGACCTCGAACCGCAGCCACCGCTCGGCGGACTCCGGCGTCATCAGGCTGCCGAGGAACTCCCGCATGGAGCCGTAGACCTCGCGCAGCGTCGCCGGGTCCATCTTGGTCAGGTCTTCCTCGCCGCCAATGGCCCGCTGCGCCTCCTGGACGCGGCTGTAGCCGTCGAGGAACTCGTCACCGAACACCTCGGGCACGAACTCCAGCGTGCCCAGGCCGGTGAGGTTGGCGACGTGGTTCTCGGTGCGGACAGCGAAATCTCTCGTTGCCACGGGTGCGCCCCTATCTACCGCGCGCTACGCCCGGCCTAACACCAGCGGCGTGCCGGGCGATAGTAGCGGAACGGACGTAACCGCTGATCTACCTCAAATCAGGGTGAAGCGGTAGGCCGCTGCGGAATGCTGCGGGCATGAGCCTCCGTGACCGGCTTCGCAGGAAGCCCGCCAAGACCAGCACCACGCCCGCCCCCGCGTCGACGAGCCAGCCGGCCCGCTTCGACCCGACGCCGTACACCGTCGCCGACACGGCGTTCGGGGGCGGCCACAGCTCCCCGTCGTCGTCCTGCCACGACTCGGGCAGCTCCAGCAGCTCGCCGAGCTGCGACAGCGGCGGCTCCTGACCGGCCCCCTGAAAGAGGCCCCGGGACCATCGTCCCGGGGC
>NZ_JBEYXJ010000142.1:0-17517 GCF_040645015.1 Streptomyces sp. NPDC046881
AAAATCAACGGCTACCGCATCGAACTCGGCGAAATCGACACCGCACTCACCACACACCCCCACATCACCAACGCCGTCACCACCACCGACACCACCCCCCAAGGCACCAAACGCCTCATCACCTACGCCACTGTCAACCGCGACACGGACACGGAAGAACTCCGCGACTGGCTACGGACCAAGATCCCCGCCTACATGGTCCCGCCCGTCCTCATCGTCCTCGACGACATCCCCCTCAGCAGCAACGGCAAAATCGACCGCAAAGCCCTGCCCTCCCCGTCCCAGACCCGGGTCACCGCCCACACCGCGCCGGCCACGCCCGTCGAACACACCCTCACCCAGGTCTGGACGGAACTCCTCAACCCCGCCCACCCGTTGTCGACCACGGCCAACCTCTTCGAACTCGGCGCCGACTCCCTCCTCGCCCTGCGCGCCACCGCCGCCGCCGACCGCCACGGCCTCCACCTCCAACTCGCCGACATCTTCAACCACCCCACCATCACCCAGCAGGCACTGGTCGCGGACTCGGTCTCGGTGGGCTCCGTGGAGGACGACCCGGTGGGGCCGACCGGGATGACGCCCTCGCAGCACTGGTTCCTGTCCCAGGACCTGCCGCGCCGGCAGCACTGGAACGACGCCTCCTTCCTGCTGGCGCTCCAGAGGCCGCTCGACCCGGCCGTCCTGGGCCGGGCCCTGGGCCGCGTGCTGGAGCACCACGACGCGCTGCGGCTGCGCTTCGTCCCGGGCGGGGACGGTGGCTGGACGGCACGGGTGGCGCCGTACGACGCGGCGGAGGAGCTGCCGTTCAGCGTGCACGACCTGTCGGGACTGGACAGCCGGGCCCAGAAGAGGCGCAGCGTGGAGATCAGCGACACGCTCCAGGCCAGCCTGGACCTCGGCCGCGGGCCGCTGCTGCGGATGGCCTACTTCGACATGGGGGACCGGCCGCACTGCGTGCTGTTCCTGGCGCACTGGCTGGCGGTCGACCACTACTCGGGCCGGATCCTGCTGGAGGACCTGCTCGGCTGCTACGCCGATCTGGAGGCCGGGGGTGATGGGCTGCTGCCGCCGCGCACGACCTCGTTCCGGGCCTGGACCCGCGGGCTCGCCGCGTACGCCGACTCCGCGGAGGTGGCGGCGGAGGCGGACCACTGGGCGAGCGAGGCCCGCCGGCGTCCCACGCCCGTCCCGGTGGACGCCACGGACGGCCCCAACTCGCTGGAGTCGCTGGAGAACGTCACCGTGCGCGTGGACCGCGACGTGACGGACGCGCTGGTGCACCTGTTGCCCCGGCACCTGCGGGCCGACCTGTCCGAGGTGCTGTGCTCGGCGGCACTGCGCGCCCTGCACACCGTGTACCCGCAGCCGGGCGGCGCGGGGCGGGTGCTGGTCGACCTGGAGCGGCACGGGCGCGACCTGCCGGTGCCGGGCGCCAACGTCAGCCGTACGGTGGGGCGTTTCTCCACGCTCGTACCGGTGCTGCTGGCGTACGACGCGGCCCTGCCGGCCGAGGAGGCGCTGCGCCGGGTGCGCGAGCAGGTCGGTGCGCAGCCGGGCCGGGGAGCCGGGCACGGACTGCTGACGTACCTGTCCACCCGGCCCGAGGCGGAGGCGGTGCGCGGTCTGCCCACGGCGCAGATCGGCGTGAACTACCTGGGGCAGGTCGACGAGGTGTTCCTGCGCAGCGACCTGCTGAGCGTGCCGCGCATGGCCTACGGCAGGCAGCGCAGCGACACCGGGACCCGGTTCCGGTTGATCGACGTGGTCGGCTTCGTGGTCGCGGGGCGGCTGAACCTCACCGTCGGCTTCAGCGCCAACCGGCACTCCCCCGCGACCCGTACGGCCTTCACGACGGCCCTCGTCGGTGAGCTGACCGAACTCGCCCGGTGGGTCCGGCAGTCCGAGCAGTGAGCGATGCCGGCAGGCCCGGGGGCCGGAACGCGTCCCCCGGGCCCGCCGACGCTCACGCCTGGAGCAGCAGGGTCAGTCCGCCGAGGGTCAGGGCCATCATCACGGTGAACAGCGGCACCTGCGGCAGGGTCCTGCGTCCGCTCGGCAGCGCGCCGACGGCCGTGTCGTGGGCGGCGATCACGCCGAGGACGTGCCCGGTGACGACGGACACCACCTGCAGCAGCGCCAGGGCGGCCGCCGGCGGCAGCGCGTACGCGGTGGCGGGGGCGCCACCGTGGTGGGCGGTGAGCGGCTCCCCGGAGACGAAGAAGACGTCGACGAACCGCTGCGCCTCCAGCATCAGTGCCGAGGCGTAGTGCGCGATCACGTAGCCGACGGCGACCGGTACGAGGGAGGGCGCCATCAGGGCGGCGTTCCAGGTGCCGTCGCGGGACAGCAGGCGCGCCGCCCAGGCGGACAGCCGCAGCAGGCCCAGCATCAACAGGGCCGCGGCGAGCAGCCCCGCCGTGCGGGCCGGGGACTCGGGCAGCCCGTCGGACGCCGTCTTCCAGGCGTCCGTGTTGGCGAAGCTGTCGAAGCCGGTCAGGGCCAGCATCACCGACACCAGGGCGGTCAGGCCCGGCTGCTCGCGCACCCCGGCCAGCCCGTTGAACGGGTTGCGCAGGACCAGGCGCCGCTCGCCGTCGCGGGAGCGGCCCAGCGGGGACATCGCGGCGACGAGGGAGGAGTACACCTCGAAGGGGTCGCCGTGCGCGAACCAGCGCGAGCCGTACACGGTCGCGGCGATCAGCTGCACCGCCGCGTACAGCCACAGCCACAGCAGTACCGTGGAGGCGGACTGGCGTGCGGGGGCGGCGAGTTCGAGCCATCCGAAGCAGAGCAGGCCGATCGCGGCGGGCCGGACACCGATCCGTTCCGGCAGCCGGCGCAGCCCCTCCTCGGGCGGGGTCCGCAGCAGCGCGCAGATCACCTCGTGCACGGAGCGCAGCGGGTTCAGCAGCCGCCAGACGGGCCCCAGCAGCAGGGACGCGGGGACGAGTCCCACCCAGAACAGTACGTAGACCATGCCGAGTCCCAGTTCGTGACCGCCGTAGCCCGTCGTCAGCACGGTCAGTGCGAGCAGGGCCAGGGCCGCTCCGACGGTCCTCAGGGTGCGGCGCAGGAGCGGGTGGTCGACGGCGAGCGAGAGGGGCTCGGGGATCCGGCGCCAGACGCGGCGCTCCTCGAAGCGGCGCTCCTGCCAGCGCAGCCGCAGCGCGTCGAAGGACGCGTACAGGGCGGTGGCCCCGGCGATCAGCGCGTAGGTACGGGGGATGGGGCCGGAGCCGTGCCCGACCACGTGGGCGAGAGTGAGGGCGGAGACCATGCGCCCACCCTGGTCGGGCGCGGCCGTGGCGGCCCAGACTCCGCGGGCCGGGCCTTCGGGTCCGGCGGGAACGGAGCCCGGGGTACCCGATCGGGCAGTCCGTTCGGGCTGGCCGGTGTCGGATCACGCTGTTACGTCGCACCGGGCACGGTGGTGGTATGGAATCGACAGGCACGGGGACGGCCCTCGGAGAGCGGACCGTCGGGTCCCCCGGCGGTGACCCGCTGGGCTGGCGCAGACACCTGGCCTTCGCCGGCGTGGTGGTCTACCTCTTCGGTCAGGCGTACGACACGTACTGGCACGCGAAGAACGTCTCGTTCGTCGTGGAGCCGCCGAGTTCGCTGTGGGGCATCCATCTGGGGATCTGGATGGGCGCCGTCGTCACGGTGGCGGGCGGTACGGTGCTGTGGAGACGTGCCGGGTTCCGCGTGGCCGGGGTGCTGCTCGCCGTCGGCGGAGGGGTCGAACTCGCCGGCTTCTTCCTCGACATGTGGAAGCACTCGCAGGGCACGTCCCTGGACTTCTACCACGACCTGGTGTGGTACGGATTCGGTGTGGTGGTGGTCGCCATGGTCCGGCTGGAGGCCATGCGCCGCAACCGTCTCGGTGCCGGGCACCACGGGAATGACACAGGACCGTGATGGCTCATGAACGAACGCGAAGCCGACAAACTGAGCAAGGCCCTGGGGCCGCTCGGCGCCGAACTCCTCACCGTGCTCTGGCGGGCCGACCGGCGCCTGACGGTACGTCAGGTGCTTGAGGAGGTCAATCGCGGGCGGCCGGAGCCCCTCGCCTACACGACCGTCATGACGGTCCTCAACCGGCTGAACAAACGCAACGTGCTGCGCCGCACGGAGGAGGGCCGCGGATTCGCCTACGAGGCGGTGGTGACCGACGCCGCCGATCTGGCCGTACGCGATGTCATCCGGGACCACGGTGTCTCGGCGGTGGCGCGCTTCATCGACCAGTGCCAGGCGGAGCCGCAGCTGCGTTCCCGGCTGATGAAACTCGTGCGGACGGACTCCGGCGACACCTGACAGACAGACACGACACAACGGTACGGGGGAGTGTTCGAGTTGGTGCGGCTGCGCAACGGCATGCCACGGGTTCCCGCCTCCCGGGCGGCGCTCACCATGGGAGCCCTGACCGGGCTCATCGCGTTCGACGTGCTGGTCTACACGCTGCTGTGGCGCTGGCGGCAACGGCCGGGGGCCGGCCCGGCCCGCGGGGTCGCGGAGGCGGTCCACGACGTGGTCCTCGGCTCCGGAGCGGCGGTGGCGCTGGCGACGGTGACGGTGGCCGCCACGGTCGCGGTCCGCGGGCTGCTCGTGAGCCGGCGGGCGGTGCGGCGTCTCGCCGAGCACACCGTTCCGCCGTCGAGGCGTCTGCTGGCACTCGCCCGGGACGCCGGTGGATCCGATAACGATGTCAGACTGGTGCAGCTCGACGTGGACGAGGCCCTCGCCGTCACGTACGGGCTGCTGCGGCCCGTGGTCGCCGTCAGCACCGGCCTGGCGCAGCGGACGACCGACGCCGAGCTGGCCGTGGTGCTCCGGCACGAGCTGCACCACGCCCGGCACCGGCATCCCCTGGAGCGGCTGGTGGTGGAGACGGTCGCCTCGACGCTGTGGTTCGTGCCGGGACCGCGCGAGGTGGCGCGCCACGTGAAGATGCGTCAGGAGCTGTCGGCGGACCAGGCGGCGCTGGCGTTCGCCGCGCCGAGCGTGGTCGCGAGCGCCCTGGTGAAGTGCCTGGCCGACGACGTCCGGCCGGCCGTCGGCATCGGCATGGGCGGCGACACCGCGCTGGCCGCCCGGGTCGAACAGCTGGAGCGTGGGGAGAAACGATTCTCCCGATGTCTGCGGTGCTGTCATCTGCGCCGGGTGCTGCTGGGGGCCGTGGTACTGCTGGGACTGGTCCTCTACTGCTGTGTGTCGGCCGCCGCCGGAGCCCAGGTGACACCGTTCCGCTGAGCCGCCGGCCCGTTCGGACCGGCGGCTCGGCGGCGCCCGCGGCCGTCACGCCACACGGGCGTCCGCGACGGTCAGGGCCTCGTCGATCCGGGCCAGGCCCTCCCGGGCGTCCTCCTCGCTGATGTTGCACGGGGGCGTGATGTTCAGCCGGTTGAGGTACACCATCGCGCTCACCCCCCGCTGCATCAGCGCCCCCATCAGCTCCGCGCCCTGCGGGGTGAGCCGGTCCGGAGTGTCGTAATTGACGTACATCTCCTTGGACTGCTTGTTCCGTACCAGCTCCAGCGCCCAGATCGCGCCGATGCCGCGGGCCTCGCCGACGCACGGGTGACGCTCGGCCATCTTCGTCAGCTCCGGCTCGAACACCTCGCGGCCCAGGCGCGCCGCGTGTTCGACGACGCCCTCGTCGCGCATCGTGTCGATCGCCTCGACCGCGACGGCGCAGCCGAGCGCGTGGCCGGAGTACGTCGACCCGCCGGGGTAGGGCGTCTTGCTGAACGTCTCCACGATCTCGTCGGAGACGAGCACGCCGGACAGCGGCACATAGCCGGAGTTGACCCCCTTGGCGAAGGTCATCAGGTCCGGGCGCACGCCCCAGTGGTCGGTGGCGAACCAGGCGCCGGTGCGGGCGAAGCCGACCATGATCTCGTCCAGGATCAGCATGATGCCGTACTTGTCGCACAGCTCCCGCACCCCGGCGAGATAGCCGTCCGGCGGGACGAGGACGCCGCTGCTGGTGCCGCCGACCGGCTCCAGCACGAGGGCGGCGATGGTCTTCGCCCCCTCCAGCACGATCACCTGCTCCAGGTGCTCCAGCGCCCGCGCGCACTCCTGCTCCTCGCTGTCGGAGTAGAACGCCGAGCGGTACAGGTAGGGCGGGAAGAAGCGGACCACGCCGGCCGTGCCGGTGTCGTTGCGCCAGCGGCGCGGGTCACCGGTGAGCTGGATCGCCGTCGAGGTGGCGCCGTGGAACGAGTGGTGGGCGGCCAGCAGCTTGAACCGGCCCGTGTGCAGCCGCGCGAGCCGCACGGCGTGCTCCACGGCCTCGGCGCCGCCGGTGGTGAACAGCACCCGGTTCAGGCCCTCGGGAGCCAGCTCGGCGATCTTGCGGGCGGCGGTGGCGCGCCGCTCCTCGGCGAAGTGCGGGGCGATGGTGCACAGCCGGTCGGCCTGCTCCTTGATCGCGGCCACCAGGCGTGGATGCCGGTGCCCCAGGTTGGCGTACACGAGCTGGGAGGAGAAGTCGAGATAGCGGTTGCCGGCGTAGTCCCAGAACCACGATCCCTCCGCTCCGGCCACCGGCAGGGCCATGTGCGCACCCTGCTGCACCCAGCCGCGGAAGACATGCGCCCCGTCGTCGGCGACGACGGCCTGCGCGGCTTCGAGTCCCTTGCCTGTCTCGGAAGTTGTCATAGCTGGCACGGTAGGGCGGGGCCCTTCCTCCTCACAGTTCCGTTCGGGTGGGCTGATCGGGTACGTGGCGCAGGACGGCCGGGCTCGCCGAGCCGCCGCCCGCGGGCGGCGGCCGGCGGAAGGCGGCCGGGTCGGGCCGGGCCGTCAGCCGTTGGTACAGGGTGGTGCGGAAGGGCCAGTTGTTGGTGAGGACGCCGTCCCCGGTCTTGAACCAGCTGGTGCAGGAGCCGGCCCAGACGGTGTGCGCGGATCCCTCGTCCACCCGTCCCTGCCAGGCCTGGAGCGCCTGCTGCGTGGCCTCCAGGACCCCGTCGGCGCCGGCGGCCCGCCGGTCGGCGAGCAGGGCCACGCACCGGGCGATGTGCACCGCCTGCGCCTCCAGGGTGAGGATCACCGAGTTGTGTCCCAGGTTGGTGTTGGGCCCGTACATCAGGAACAGGTTGGGGAAGTCGGGCACATGGATGCCGAGGTAGGCGCGTGCCCCGCCCCGCCACACCTCCGCCAGGTCGCGCCCGTCCCGGCCGGTGACCGTCATCGGGGCGAGGAACTCCGTGGTGCGGAACCCGGTGGCGTAGACGATCGTGTCCACCTCGCGGTGAACGCCGTCGGTGGTCTCGATGCCCTTCCGCGTGACCCGGGCGATGGGCTGCGTGACCACCTCCACGTGGTCGCGGGTAAGGGTCGGGTACCAGTCGGAGGAGAGCACGATCCGCTTGCAGCCCACGGCGAAGTCGGGCGTCAGCCGGGCGCGCAGCTCGGGGTCGGGGACGCCGGCGCGCAGATGGCGCAGGGCCATGGTGCGCAGCAGGCCCCCGATGAGGCGGTTGCCCCGCAGCGCGGGCAGCAGCACGGCCTCGGAGCGGCGGAACAGCATCGAGCGGTAGGCCCGGTGGGCGCCGGGCACGGTACGCAGCAGCAGTGACAGCGCCGGGTGGAAGCGGGCGTCCGGTTTGGGCAGCACCCAGTTCGCCGTGCGCTGGTGGACGTACAGCCGGCGCACCCGGCCGGCGATGGCCGGCACCACCTGCGCGGCGCTCGACCCGGTGCCGACGACGGCCACGGAGCGCCCCTCCAGGGAGTGGCCGTGGTCCCAGCGCGCGGTGTGGAAGGTGGTGCCCTCGAAATCCTCCGCGCCGGGCAGCGCCGGCACGTTGGGCCGGTGCAGCTGGCCGACGGCGCTGACCACCACGTCGGCGGTGTGCGTCCGGCCGTCCGCGGTGTGCAGGCTCCACTGTGCCCGGCCGTCGTCGTAGCGCGCCGCGGTGATCTCCGTGCCGTAGCGCACGTGCCGCTCCACGCCGTGGTCACGGGCGCAGGCGCGCAGGTACTCCAGCACCTGCGGCTGCCCGGGGTAGCGGACGCGGCTGTCGCGGTACGGGGCGAAGGCGTACGAGTACAGGTGGGAGGGTATGTCGCAGCCCGCGCCGGGATAGGTGTTGTCCCGCCAGGTGCCGCCGAGGTCGCCGGCCTTCTCGTACACGGTGAACGACTCGATGCCCTGCCGCTTGAGCTGCACGGCGGCGGCCAGGCCGGCGAAGCCGGAGCCGATGACCGCCACCTGCACATGACCGTGCCGACGGTCCGTCATGGCCGGACGGCACCCGTCTTGCGGTACACCGAGACGTGGGCCTGGCTCCCGGCGGCGAAGGGGACCTGGTCCCAGTCCGCGTACCGGTGCTCCAGGGTGAGTCCGGCCAGCCGGGCCATCAGGTCCAGTTCGCTGGGCCACACGTAGCGGAACCGCACGGTGTGCTCCCGCCCGGCGCCCGCGTCCTTGAGGCTGTAGTGCGGGTACATGTGCTGGTGGACCGGGTCGTGGCGGTCGATGCCCAGGTTCAGGCTGGCGTCGCCGCTGCGCGCCACCTCCATCCGCTGCCCGCTCTGCCGCGCCGCCTCGAAGCGCGCGATGTCGGGCACGAAGCCCTGGAAGACGAAGGCGCCGCCCTCCGGCAGCAGGGCCGCCGCGCGGTCGAGGCAGCGTATCTGGTCCTCCTGGGTGGCCAGGCTGTAGAGCGTGTTGAACACGACGTAGACCAGCCCGAAGGGCCCCCGCACGTCCGGTTCCGTGAAGTCGCCGTGCACCAGGGACACGGTGTCGCTGCCGGGCTTGTCGCGCAGCCGGCCCAGCATCTCCTCCGAGGCGTCGATGCCGGTAACGTCGACACCGCGGGCGGCCAGCGGCAACGCCACCCGGCCGGTGCCGATGCCGAGTTCGAGCACGCGCCGCTCCCCGGTGTCCTTCGCGACGCGTTCCGCGAGGTCGGCGAGAAAGCGCACGGAGGGCTCGGTGTCCTGCTGAAGGCGCACGATCCAGTTGTCGTAGATGTCGGCGAGCTCCTCGCCGTAACTGGTCGGCCCGTAGTTCTCCTGCGTGGTCATGCCGGGAGTCAACCTCCGGGGCGAGTAGGGGGGCCAGGCTCCATCGGCCTGGCCGTCGGGGCGGGTCGGGCGGTCAGTTCCCCGGCAGGCGGACCGCGAGCCGGGCGAAGGGCTTGAAGGGCAGCCGGGCGAACGGCGGGACCAGTTCGTGCTCCACCGCCGCGCCGGCGAACTGCGGGGCGGTGGCCACCGCGCCGGCCGGCCCGGCGGCCGGCACGGACCGGAAGTCGTAGACCACGAACCGGCCGCCGGGGCGCAGCACCCGGGCCACCTCGGCGACGGCACCGGTGAGGTCGTGCCAGTGGTGGGTGCTGAGGGTGGTGATCACCAGATCCACCGAGCGGTCGTCCAGCGGCAGGTCCGCCGCGTCGCCGAGGTGCACGGTGATCCGGCCGTCCAGGCCCTCGGCGAAGGCCTTGTGGCGGGCCCGGCGCACCATCGACGGGGCGATGTCGAGCCCGTGCAGCACCAGGTCCTCGCGGCGGCGGGCGGCGGCCAGCAGCAGGTGCCCGGGGCCGGTGCCGATGTCGAGGACGGTGCCGCCCTTGGGCACGGAGGCGGTCTCGGCGGCCGCCCGGCGGTACAGCCCGCCGAGCAGCCGTCCGGAGAGCCGGTCGTACCAGTCGCTGCTCATGCCCATCCCGCCGGGTTCGCCGTGGGCGTGGTGGTGGGCGGGGGCGAGGCGCAGCAGGCCGTGGCGTGCCGTGGTGAGCAGACGGCGCATGTCGAGTGTCTCCGGTGCGTGGTGGCGACGGGGAGGGGCCGTGGCGCGGCCCCTCCCCGGGTGCGGGATCAGCTGGTGGACGGCTCCGGCTCGGTGTCCGGGGTGTCCTTGGCGGGGCCGGCGTCGACGCGGACGAGGGCCAGCAGGACGAGCAGCAGCAGGGCCAGCGGCACGCCCCACACGAAGACGTCCGGGATCGCCTCGGCGGTGGCGTCGGGGGTGACGGGGCCCTCGCCGACCTCGCGGGCGAGCAGGTTGCCGAAGAGCGCCACGCCGACGGCCATGCCGAGGCCGCGGATGGAGAGGTTGGCCGCGGTGGTGGCCGCGAGGTCGGGCGGTGCGGCCGCGTTCTGCGACACCACCACGAGGTTCTGCATCAGCAGGCCGAACCCGGCGCCCAGCACCACCATCGCGCCGGCCGCGTACCAGTAGCCCCGGTCCGGGTCGATCGTGGCGAGCAGGACGAACGCCCCGATCAGCACCGCGGCGCCGGCCAGCAGGTACGGCTTGAAGCGCCCGCTCTTGCCGGCCTTGCCGCCCGCGACCGCCGAGACGAGGATGAACGGGATGAAGTACGGGGTCAGGGCGAGTCCGGCGCGGGTGGCGCTCCAGTCGTACGCGGTCTGCAGGAAGGTCGGCATGAACACCACCGACCCGTACAGCAGCATGCCGAGGACAGCGGTGGCCGGCAGGATCAGGCGCAGCGCGGGGTTGGCGAACAGCCGCATGGGCAGCAGCGGGTTGGCGGCTCGCTTCTCCCACTGGACGAACGCCGCGAACAGTGCGACGCATGCCACGGCGAGGACGATGATCTGGGCGGAGCCCCAGTCGTACTCGCGACCGCCCCACTCGGTCAGCAGCAGCAGGCTGACCACGGCGGCGACCACCAGGACGGCGCCGGTGTAGTCGACGCGGTCGGTGGCGCCGGCCCGCGGCAGCCGCAGGGCGTAGGCGGACAGCGCCACGGCCAGGACGCCGATGGGGACGTTGATGTAGAAGATCCAGCGCCAGCCGGACCCGTCGGTGATGGCACCGCCGACCAGCGGCCCGCCGACGCTGGCGAGCGCGAACACGGCGCCGGTGAGGCCCTGCACCTTGCCGCGCAGGTGCTGCGGGTACAGCTCGGACAGGGCGACGGTGGGAATGACGAACAGCGCGCCGGCGCCGATGCCCTGGACCACGCGGGCGGCGATCAGCTGCGGCATCGACTGCGCCATGCCGCACAGCAGCGAGGAGAGGGTGAACAGCACGACGGCGGCGATGAACACCTCGCGCCGTCCGTAGCGGTCGCTGATCCGGCCGTAGAAGGTGCCGGTCGCCGTGGACGCCAGCACGTAGGCGGTCACCACCCAGCTGAAGCTGTCCGCCCCGCCGATGTCGGCGGAGATCTCGGGCAGGGCGATGGCCACGACGGTCTGGTCGAGCACGGACAGCAGCATGCCGAGGACCATCGCGATCGAGGCGAGGGGTACGTTGCTGCGCTGCGTCTGTTCTGGGCGGTCGGCGGTGTCGCTGGCGGACTTCCCCGGCCGGGCGGGAATGCTCTCGGTCATGCGGTCTCACGCCCTCCCGGACGCGAAGGGGTTGGGCAGTTTGAACTCGGCGCTCAGCAGGTCCTGGTCGATGATCGCCCCTGCCACCGTGCCGGCGGAGGCGGCGGCGATCACCGCGGCCATGGGGGCGGGCACCGTGGCCCGGCGCGCCATGTCGCCGGCGGCGTAGACGCCGGGCACGCTCGTCTGGTGGAACTCGTTGACCTCGACGCAGGCGTCGGGGAACATCGCGCAGCCCAGCAACTGGGCGAAGGGGGCGCGCTGGTGGAGCACAGTCTTGATGAAGACGGCGTCCCGCCGCAGCGGCGCGCCGCCCTCGAAGGCGATGTGGTCCAGCCGGCCGTTCTCCCCGGCCAGCGCGGTCACGGGCTCCTGGCGCACGGTGACCCCGTTGGCCTCCAGCACGCTCTGCATGACCGGCTCCAGCGGCTCGCCGCCCGTGCACAGCACCATGTCGGCGGTGAACCGGCTGAGTTGCAGGGCGAGCCGGACGCGGTCGGGGCCGGCGCCGAGGACCGCTATGTGCCGGCCGGTGACCTCGTAGCCGTGGCAGTAGGGGCAGTGGAAGGCCGACTTGCCCCACAGTTCGGCGGCCCCGGGGACGGGGGGCATCTCGTCCCGCAGTCCGGTGGCGAGCAGCAGCCGGCGGGCCTCCGCGACGCTGCCGTCGGCGAGGGTCGCCTCGAAGTGCTCGTCGGTCAGGCGGCGCACGGACTCCACCGCCGTGGAGCGGACCTCGACGTGCGGATAGGCGGCGAGGTTCTCGCGGCCCAGCGCCCGCAGGTCGGCGGGCGAAGTGCCCTCCAGGGCGAGGAAGTTGTGCATCGCGTCGGCCGGGGCGTTGCGTCCTTCGTCGCTGTCGGCCAGCAGCACGGTGTGATGGGTCCGGCCCAGCGTCAGCGCCGCCGACATCCCGGCAGGGCCTCCGCCGATGATGATGACATCTTTCATGTCCATGTCGTCTGTCGCTCCCGTCTTGGGTTCTGACGCGTCTGATCGGCTTGACCTGGACCCAACTCTGCAAGTTAATGTCAACATGAAGTCAAGCGACGCGGAGCCGACGATGACCATCGGCGAACTCGCCGAACGGTTCGATCTGCGCCCCCACGTGCTCAGGCACTGGGAGTCCAGCGGGCTGCTGTCCCCCGCCGAGCGGGTGAACGGCAGGCGCCGCTACACCAGGCGCCACATCGCCCGCGTGGCGATGATCGTGCGGGGCAAGGCCGCGGGCTTCAGCCTGGAGCAGCTGCGTGACGTGCTCGACGCCCGGGACGCCGACGCCCGGCAGACCCTGCTGCGCGCCCACTACGAGGAACTGGAACGGCGCATCGAGGAGATCGAGGCGTCCCGCACCCTGATCGAGCACGCCATGAGCTGCCGGGCGCACGACTTCACCCAGTGCCCCGGCTTCAGCCGCCTGGTGGAGTCGCTGAACGAGGGCTCGCAGGCCGCGAAGGCGCACTCCGAGGAGCTGCGCGGGCACGCCCACTGACGTTCCGCCGCACGCGGACGGGCTCAGCGCACGCCCGAGAACGCCACCCGCATCCGCTCCGGGCCCCGCAGGATCACATGCGGGCGGTACTCCACGGACCCGTTCACCACCTGGGGGTCCTCCACCCGGGAGAAGAACGCCTGGAGCGCGAGCGCCGCCTCCAGCTTGCCCAGGTTCGCGCCGAGGCAGCGGTGCACTCCGCTGGAGAACGACAGGTGGTCGAGCCGCCGGTCCGCGGCGCGGGTGATGTCGAAGCGGTCGGGGTCCTCGAAGACCTCCGGGTCGCGGTTGGCGGCCGCCGCCAGCAGCAGCACGTCCATGCCCGCGGGCACCTCGAAGCCGTCCAGCGCGATGGGGTCCTTCGCCATCCGGTGCAGGATCTGCACGGACGGTTCGAACCGCAGGATCTCCTCCACCGCCGAGAACGCCAGACCGGGATCCTCGCGCAGCAGCGCCAGCTGGTCCGGGTGGCGCAGCAGGGTGAGGATGCCGTGGGAGATCAGGTTGGCAGTGGTCTCGTGACCGGCCATCACCAGCAGCGCCAGCGTGGCCAGCAGCTCCTTCTCGGAGAGCCGGTCGCCCTCCTCCTCGGCCTGCACCAGCCGTGCCAGCAGCCCGTCACCGCGCCCCCCGCCGGAGGCGATCAGGTCACGGAAGTACTGGTAGAAGGCGGCCCGGGTCTCGGTGTCCTCCTTGTCGATCTCCGGGGTCCGGTTCGCCGCCATGAGCGGGTCCAGCGCCCGCCCCAGCACCGTGGACCAGGTACCGAAGATCTTGTGGTCCTCCGCCGGCACACCGAGCATCTCGCAGATCACCCGCACCGGGACCGGGTAGGAGAAGACGCTCGGGATGTCGACGGGCGAGCCGGCCCGGGCGACCTGGTCCACGAGGTCGTCGACGATCTCCCGGATCCGGCCCTCCAGGCTCTGCACCATGCGCGGGGTGAACGCCTGGGTGACCAGGCCCCGCAGCCGGGTGTGGTCGGGCGGGTCGAGGAAGGTCATGACCTCCTTGCGGGACTCGACCGCGTCCGTGCTGAGGATCTTCGACCTGCTGCGGTCGGCACTCGCCGCCGGGGAACGCAGCACGGTCTCCACGTCCTTGTGCCGGCCGAGCACCAGCAGCGCGCCGTCCATCGCGTGGAAGGGCGACGCCTGCCGCATCGCGTGCAGCACGGGATAGGGGTCCGGGCGGTTCACCGGGTCGAAGAAGGTGATCAGAAGCTCTTCGGGGCTGCCTGTGGCGGGAGCCGTCGTCGTCTCCGTCATGCGCCGAGGATCGGGCCGCCGTCCGCGGGACGGCCAGCCGCCGACGCCGTGGTCGTTCGGGCACCTCACATACACCCTCCAAAGGGCACTCCCGCTCCCCCGGGCCCGGCGACGAGGGTAGCCGGCCATGGGAGACGAACCGCTCGGCCCCGGGCCCGCGATGGCCGCGTACGCGGCACCGCCGCCGCGGGGAGCAGCCTTCGACGCCTGGCGCACCTGGGAGAGCCGGGACGACGCGCACGGAGTGATCGCGGCGGGCATCCTGGCGGCCAACGCCCGCAACGTCCAGCCCTGGCGGTTCACCGTCGACGCGCACGCCCGCCGGATCGACGTGTACGCCGACCTCACGCGCCGCCAGGGAGCACTCGACCCGTTCGACCGCGAGCTGTACGTGGGACTCGGCTGCGCGCTGGAGAACATGGTGCTCGCCGCCCGTGCCCGCGGCCACGAGCCCGAGCTGCGCCTGCTGCCGCGGCCGGACCGGCCGGAACACGCGGCCGTGCTGCGGCTGCTGCCCGGCGAGCCCGTCCCGTCGGAGCTGTACGACGCCATCCCGCACCGGCGCACCAACCGCGGCCCGTTCCGGCGCGAACCGCTGCCCGGGCCGCTGCTCGACGAGATCGCCGCGCTCGCCGGTGACGATCCCGGCGGCCCCGCGCTGCGCTGGTTCGCCCGGGAGGCGGAACGGGCCCGTGTCGCGCGCCTGCTGGTGGAGGCCACCGAGGCGGTCATCGCCGACGAGGGGCAGTCGCTGGCCGGCCACCACTGGTACCGGGGCACCGACCGGGAGATCGAACGCCGCCAGGACGGGATGACCGTGGACACCCAGGGCATGCCGCCGCTGATGAGCACGCTCGGCAAGCTGCTGCCCGCGCCCTCGCGGCGCACCGCCGACCGGTTCTGGCTGCGCAACACCCGCAGCGTGCACGTGGCCACGGCCGCGGCGTTCGGCATGATCGCCGTGCCGGACGCCGACGACCCCGTCGAGCGCATGCGCGGCGGCCGGCTGCTCCAGCGCATCCACCTGTTCGCCACCGCGCGGGGGCTCGCCGTCGGCCACCTCAACATGATGACGGTCCGCGCGGACCGGGAGCGCGAACTGGGCCTCCCGCCGCGCTTCGGCAAGGCCCTGGAGGAACTGGTCGGCGCACCGGGCCGGCAGGCGCTCGTCACCTTCCGCATCGGCCGTCCGGCCCGTCCCGCGGGCACCAGCCCCCGGCGGCCCGTGGCCACCGTCCTCGGTGCCGACGCCGGATGAAGCGGGCTTCCATCACCGTACGGCGGACCCGGTCCGCCACCATGCCGAGGAGGCAGAGACCACCATGTACGACGCGATAGTCGTCGGTGCCCGGGTCGCCGGAGCGACCTCGGCCATGCTGCTCGCGCGGGCCGGCCACCGGGTCCTGCTGCTCGACCGGGCGGCCTTCCCCAGCGACACCATGTCCACCCACTACGTGCACCAGCCCGCCATCGCCCGGCTGGCCCGGTGGAACCTGCTCGACCGGCTGACCGCGACCGGCTGCCCGCCGCTGGAGGTGGCCCGCTGGACGCTGGAGGACGTCAGCATCACGGGCTGCGCACCCCCCGTCGACGGCATCCGGGCCGCCTACGGTCCGCGCCGTTACGTCCTGGACCACCTCCTGGTGACCGCCGCCGTCGAGGCGGGCGCCGAGCTGCGCGAACGGGCCAACGTCACCGGGCTCGTACGCGACGGCGACCGGGTCGCCGGCGTGCGCGTCAAGGGCGCGGACGGCCGGGAACTGACCGAGCGGGCCCGGCTGGTGATCGGCGCCGACGGCATCGACTCGCTGGTGGCGCGGGAGGCGGGGGCCCGCCGATACGAGGAGACGCCCACCCTCAACTGCCTGTACTACACGTACTGGAACGGCCTCAAGGCCGACTACGAGGTGTACGTCCGTGGCCGCCGCGCCATCGGGGTGGTGCCCACGCACGACGACAACGTCATGATCGGCATCCAGTGGCCGCGGGCCCAGTTCGACAGCGTGCGCAGCGACATCGAGGGCTCCTACCTCAGGGCCCTGGAGGAGACCGCGCCCGGACTCGCCGAGCGGGTGCGGGAGTCGGAACGGGTGGCCCGGTTCACCGGCACCGGGCGGCTGCCGAACTTCTTCCGCACGGCCTCCGGACCGGGCTGGGCGCTGGTCGGGGACGCCGGGTTCCACAAGGACCCCGTGGGCGCCTTCGGCATCAGCGACGCGCTGCGCCACGCCGAGCTGCTCGCCGGTCTGGCCGCCCCCGCGCTCGGCGGCGAACGCCCGGTGGACGAGGCGCTCGCCGACTTCGCCGAACAGCGCGACGAGGACGCCATGCCGGAGTACTTCTTCAACCTCCAGGCGGCCCAGCTGGATCCGATGCCCGAGCTGCTGAACGTGCTGCGGGTCATCCAGGACGACCAGGACCAGATCGACCGCTTCTTCGGCCTCATCGCCGGCAGCTACGCGTGGGACGTCTTCTTCACCGACGACCTCGTCGAGCGTGCCGCGGCCCTCGCCGCCCAGGAGGCGTGAGCCCCCGCCGGCGACGTACGGCACCCACCCCCGCAGAGAGGACGCCACCACCATGAGCAGCACACCGGGCCGGCGGATCCGGCAGCTCTTCGAGGAGATCTACGGCAAGCACGACTTCGACCGCGCGCCGGAGTTCTTCGCCCCCGACTACGTCAACCACCAGCCGGGCGCCGCCCCCGGCGTGGCGGGCCTGCAGACCTGGGCCACCACCATGCTCACCCTCGTGCCGGACCTGCGGTGCAGCATCGAGCAGCTGGTGGAGCAGAACGACCGGGTCCTGGTGTACGTCCGCTGGCTCGGCACCATCGGCGGTACCGAGCGGGAGCTGTCCCAGCAGACCGCCAACCTCTACCGCCTGCGCGACGACCGGATCACCGAGCACTGGAGCGTGTTCGACTACTCCGCGCTCACCGCTCTCGGCATGACACCGCCCGACCAGACCACCCAGGTCACCGGCGCGCCCGACTGGAACGCCGGTGACCGCGAGCAGGCCAACATGCGGCTGGTGCAGCGGGTGTGGGACGAGCTGATGCACCAGCACCGGCTGGAGAAGGCCGACGACTACTACCGGCAGGACTACATCCAGCACAACCCCTTCGCGGCGCGGTCGGGCGGCGGCCTGAAGGGCATGAAGGACTTCTTCGCCGGGCTGTTCCAGCTCGCACCGGACCTGGTCGGCGACATCACCCAGATGATCGCCCAGGACGACCGGGTGGGCATCTTCTGCGTCTGGCACGGGCACGAGGCCTCCTCGGGCGAGGAGGTGCGCCTGCACACCTCCGATCTGCTGCGGATCGAGGACGGCCTGATCGCCGAGCACTGGGACGTGATGGACTACGCGGCGGTCGCCCGGTTCGGGGTGTCCGCCGAGGGCTGAGGACCACGACACCCGAAGGGGGGAGACCGGGAC
>NZ_JBEYXJ010000143.1:0-17463 GCF_040645015.1 Streptomyces sp. NPDC046881
GGTGCGGGCGGTGGTGTCCCGCCACGCGCGCGTGGCGGCCGCGGTGTCCTCCCCGAGCAGCTTCTCCACCGTCGGCCAGCCCTCGTCGCCGCCCGCGCCCCGCCACAGCGGTTCCAGCGCCTCGCGCACGGCCGCGGCCAGCGCGTCGGCGTCCAGGCCCTGCGCGCCGTAGCCGGCCCGGCAGGACGGGCAGAAGCACAGGGACATCAGGTACTGCCCGGCGTCCCCGAGACCGACACCGGCCGTCTTGTCGTGGGCGTGCAGGTGCTGGAGCCCGTACCAGCCGAGGGACTCCAGTTCGGTGCCGTGCGCGCCGGGGCGTACGGCGGCCTCGGCGGCCAGGTCCACCAGGTACGCGCGGGTGGCGGGCTGGGCGATGCAGGGCGCCCACGGGTAGCGGTCGCCGTAGGCGTTGACGACCGAGGTGTCCGGGTGTTCGGCGCCCAGGCGGGAGTTGTGGGCGAGGACGACCCAGGTGTGCACCTCCAGGCCGGCCGCGGCGAGCGCTTCGGCGGCCTCGCCGTAGGCGTTGCCGGGGGCCCAGCGACCGGCGGGGTAGGGCCGCAGGCCGCGGCCCGCCCAGCGGTCGCCCGGCGGGTAGAGCACGGCCGCGTACTCGGCGGTGACGATGCGGTGGCGGGGGTGGCGCGGGGTCAGCGCGCGCGTGGAATGGTAGGCGGCGGCGAGGGTGACCTGTTCGACGCCGAGTCCGGCGATGCGTGCGGGGGCCTCGGGGTCGCCGTTGACGTCCCAGGGGTAGACGAAAGCCGATGCCTTCACGCGTCCTCCTCCAGCAGGGCGTGGCCGCGCTCGATCAGCTGGGCGAGCTGTTTGACGTGCTCCTCGGCCGGCTCGTGCAGCGGGGGCCGGACCTCGCCGACGTCCAGGCCGCGCAGCCGCACCCCGGCCTTCACGAGGGAGACGGCGTATCCGCGGCCCTGGGCGCGCAGTTCCACGAACGGCCGGTAGAAGCCGTCCAGGAGGCGGTGCGCTACGGGCAGGTCGCCGGTCTCCAGGGCGCGGTGGAAGGCGAGCGCGATCTCCGGCACGAAGCAGAACACCGCCGAGGAGTACAGGGTGATGCCGAGGGCGCGGTAGGCGAGCTGGGTCTGCTCGGCGGTGGGCAGCCCGTTGAAGTAGAGGAAGTCGCCGGGGACCTCGGTGCGGACGGCGCTGACGACGCGCTGCATGAGATCGAGGTCCCCGAGGCCGTCCTTGAGGCCGATGACGCCCTCGGTGCGGGCCAGTCCGACCACGGTCCGCGGGGTGAAGACGGCGTTGTCGCGCTGGTAGACGATCACCGGCAGGACGGTGGCCGAGGCGACCTGCCGGTAGTGCCGCAGCAGGCCCTCCTGGCCGGCCTGCACGAGGTACGGCGGCATGGCGAGGAGGCCGTCGGCGCCCGCGTCCGCGGCGAGGCGGGCGTAGCGGACGGCGAGCGCGGTACCGTAGCCGGCGCCCGCGAGGACCGGGACGCGCCCCTCGGCCGCCTCGACGGCCACCCGGACCGAGGCCTCGAACTCCTCGGGCAGCAGCGCGTGGAACTCCCCGGTGCCGCAGCAGGCGAAGACGGCGGCGGCACCGGCCGCGACACCTTGGCGCACATGGGTGCGGTAGACGTCCAGGTCGAGTGAGCCGTCGGGGCCGTAGGCCGTGACGGGGAAGAAGAGCGGCCCGCTCGGGTCGCGGAGCCGGGCGGCGAGAGGGGCTGGCGTCACGGGCGCTCCCTGTCGGTGCATGCTTCTGATCGGCGTCTATATCTCTGAACGACTTCACGCTACGGGCCGCCATCGGAGCGGGTCAAGCGCGCGAAGGGGCAACACAGCAGCGGATTTCCGCGTGTCAGGGCACACTTGACGAGGCGTGCGGCGGCTCCCTAGCGTGTCCACGCATGTGAATACTGTCCACGCATGCGGCCGTCGAGGACCTCAAGGAGATCGAAGGATGCCTGCTCCCCGCACGATCCTGCTCACCGGCGCCGCCGGCGGGCTCGGCACCCTGATGCGGTCCCTGCTGCCGGAGTACGGCTACACCCTGCGCCTGTTCGACATGCGGCCCGTCGAGGGCGAGCCGGACGCGATCGTCGCGGACCTCGGCGACCGGGAGGCGGTGCGCGAGGCCGTACGGGGCGTGGACGCGGTCCTGCACCTGGCGGGGATCTCCCTGGAGGCACCCTTCGAGAAGATCCTGAAGTCGAACATCGAGGGCACCTACCACCTGTACGAGGCCGCCCGCCAGGAGGGCGTGCCGCGGATCGTCTTCGCCTCCTCCAACCACGCCGTGGGCTTCACCCCGGCCCCGCGCGCGGGCGAGCCGCCGATCCCCGTCGACACCCCGCGCCGCCCGGACACCTTCTACGGCCTGTCGAAGTCCTTCGGCGAGGACCTGGCCCAGCTCTACTGGGACAAGCACGGCCTGGAGACCGTCTCCGTGCGCATCGGCTCCTGCTTCCCGGAGCCGACCAGCGTCCGCATGCTCTCGGTGTGGATGAGCCCGGCCGACGGCGCCCGCCTCTTCCACGCGGCCCTGACCGCCGAGGAGGTCGCCCACACGGTCGTCTACGGCTCCTCCGCCAACACCCGCCTGTGGTGGGACCTGGCATCCGCGCGGGCGCTCGGCTACGACCCCCAGGACGACTCCGAGCCGTACGCCGGGAAGCTCATCGCCGAGCAGGGCGAGCTGGACCCGGAGAACCCGGCCCACAGCCACCTGGGCGGGCACTTCGTGACCGACCCGCCCCTCTGGCCGTACTGACCCCTCCGCCGGCCCCGGACGTCTCCCGGCGGCCGGAAACGATCGTCCACGCGCGCGGGCGGGCACCGAACGGGCCCGCCCGCCGCCGCGTCCGGGCATCCGCGGTGCCCGATCCCACCCGGCCGCCGGCAGCCGCGCAGGTCCGCGCCGGGCACGGCCCCCGCGAAGCGGGTGCAAGCGGGCACAAGCGGGCCCGCAACAGGCCTGGTCAGCGGCGCGCACCGGCGGTAGAACTTCCCCCATGGGCCCGAACGGGCAGTGCCACAGGGAAGTGGGTGACGACATGACCACCAGGACGGCGGAAGAACGCCAGCGCGAGATCGTGCGGGCCGCCCGCGCCACCGGCTCGGTGGACGTCACCGCACTCGCCGCGGCACTGGGCGTGGCCAAGGAGACCGTCCGGCGCGACCTGCGCGCCCTGGAGGACCACGGCCTGGTCCGCCGCACCCACGGCGGCGCCTACCCGGTGGAGAGCGCCGGCTTCGAGACGACGCTCGCCTTCCGTGCCACCAGCCACGTGCCCGAGAAGCGCCGGATCGCCGCCGCGGCGGCCGAGCTGCTCGGGGACGCCGAGACCGTCTTCGTCGACGAGGGCTTCACCCCGCAGCTCATCGCCGAGGCACTGCCCAGGGACCGGCCGCTGACCGTGGTCACCGCGTCCCTGCCGGTCGCGGGCGCGCTGGCGGAGGCGGACCACGTCTCCGTCCTGCTGCTCGGCGGCCGGGTCCGCCCGGGCACCCTGGCCACCGTCGACCACTGGACGACGAAGATGCTGGCCGGGTTCGTGATCGACCTGGCCTACATCGGGGCCAACGGCATCTCCCGCGAGCACGGCCTGACCACCCCCGACCCGGCCGTCAGCGAGGTCAAGGCGCAGGCCGTCCGGGCCGCCCGCCGCACGGTCTTCGCCGGGGTGCACACCAAGTTCGGCGCGGTCAGCTTCTGCCGGTTCGCCGAGATCGGCGCGCTGGAGGCGATCGTGACCAGCACCCTGCTCCCGGCCGCCGAGGCCCACCGCTACTCCCTGCTGGGCCCGCAGGTCATCCGGGTCTGATCGTCCCACTCGCCCTCCTCCGCGGGGCGTTCCACACCTCCGAGCGCCCCTTATGTCCCCGTACTCCCCATACCTCCAGGAGCGATCCATGCGCACCCCGAGCCGACGGAGGCCGCGAGCCACGCTCGCCCTGGCCGCCGCAGGGACGCTGCTCGCCCCGCTGCTCTCCGGCTGCTGGGCCGGCGCCGGCGGGACCGGTTCCGGCGGCGACTCCATCAACGTGCTGATGGTCAACAACCCCCAGATGACCGAGCTGCAGAAGCTGACCGCCGCCCACTTCACCAAGGACACCGGCATCAAGGTCAACTTCACGGTCCTGCCCGAGAACGACGTCCGCGACAAGATCAGCCAGGACTTCGCCAACCAGGCCGGCCAGTACGACGTGGCCACCCTGTCCAACTACGAGATACCGATCTACGCCCGCAACGGCTGGCTGCACGAGATGGACTCGTACGTGGCGAAGGACCCGTCGTACGACGAGCGGGACGTGCTGAAACCGATGCGCCAGTCCCTCACCGGCGACGACGGCAAGCTCTACGGGCAGCCGTTCTACGGCGAGTCGTCCTTCCTGATGTACCGCAAGGACGTGTTCGCGGCGAAGGGCCTGACCATGCCCGACCGGCCCACCTGGCAGCAGGTCGCCGACCTGGCCGCGAAGGCGGACGGCGCCCGGCCCGGCATGCGGGGCATCTGCCTGCGCGGGCTGCCCGGCTGGGGCGAGCTGATGGCACCGCTCACGACGGTCGTGAACACCTTCGGCGGCACCTGGTTCGACAAGGACTGGAAGGCGCGGCTGGACTCCCCGGCCTTCGAGAAGGCGACGAAGTTCTACGTCGGCCTGGTCCGCGAGCACGGCGAGTCCGGCGCCGCCCAGTCCGGCTTCGCCGAGTGCCTGAACAACATGACCCAGGGCAAGGTCGCCATGTGGTACGACGCCACCTCCGCGGCCGGGCTGCTGGAGGCGGCCGGCTCCCCGGTCAAGGGCAGGCTCGGCTACGCCCCGGCCCCCGTCGAGCGCACCGAATCCTCCGGCTGGCTCTACACCTGGGCCTGGGGCATCCAGCACGCCTCCCGCAACCCCGACAAGGCCTGGAAGTTCGTCTCCTGGGCGTCGGGCAAGGGCTACGAACAGCTGGTCGGTGAGACGAGCGGCTGGTCGAACGTCCCCGCGGGCAAGCGCGCGTCGACGTACACCAACGCCGACTACCGCAGGTCGGCCGCCGCGTTCCAGGAGATGACCAAGGAGGCCATCGAGAGCGCCCGGCCGAACGACCCCGGCGTGCAGCCGCGGCCCGCGCCCGGCATCCAGTTCGTCGGCATCCCCGAGTTCACCGACCTCGGCACCCGGGTCTCCCAGGAGATCAGCGCGGCCATCGCCGGGCGCCAGTCCGTCGACTCGGCCCTGAAGAAGTCGCAGGCGCTCGCCGAGAAGATCTCCGAGGAGTACGAGGGACGATGACAGCGACGACGACGGCCCCCTACACGGCCACTCCCGAACGGACGGTCGGACAGCCCTCGGCCCGGCTGCGCGCCTGGGCCACCCGGGCCCCGCTGCTGCCCGCCCTCGTCTTCATGATCGTGGTGACCCAGCTGCCGTTCGTGGCCACCCTGGTGATCTCCTTCTTCGACTGGAACGCCCTGTACCCCAAGGCGCGCCACTTCACCGGCCTGGACAACTACCGCCAGGTACTGACCGACGCGGACCTGCGCCACTCGGTGTGGACGACCGTGCTGCTCACCGCGGCGGTGGTGCTCGCCAGCCTGGTCCTGGGCCTCGCGCTGGCGCTGCTGCTGGACCGGCGGTTCCGCGGCCGGGGCATCGTCCGCACCCTGCTCATCGCGCCCTTCCTGGTGGTGCCGGTGGCCGCGGCCCTGCTCTGGAAGCATGTGCTCTACAACCCTGAGTACGGCCTGTTGAACGGCTTGCTGCACTATGTGGGCGGCCCACAGCCGGACTGGGTCTCGCGCACCCCGCTGCTCGCGGTCGAGGCCTCCCTGGTGTGGCAGTGGACCCCGTTCATGATGCTGATCCTGCTGGCCGGACTGCAGAGCCGGGACCAGCAGCAGATCGAGGCCGCCCGGGTCGACGGCGCGAGCGACTGGCAGATCTTCCGCCACCTGACCCTGCCCCACCTGCGCCGCTACCTGGAACTGGGCGCGCTGCTGGGCTCGATCTACATCGTCCAGAACTTCGACGCGGTCTTCACGATCACGTCCGGCGGCCTGGGCACCGCCAACCTGCCGTACACCGTCTACCAGAGCTTCTACCAGGCCCACGAGAACGGCCTGGCCTCGGCCGCCGGCGTCCTGGTGGTCATCGGCTCGATCGTCATCGCGACCTTCGCCCTGCGCGTGGTGTCGTCCCTGTTCCGCGAGGAGGTGTCCCGCGCATGAACGCGCTGCGCCGGGGCGGGCTCGGCCTGGTGGCCTGGCTGGCCGGCATCGTCTTCTTCCTGCCCATCGCCTGGATGGCCCTGACGTCCTTCCACTCCGAGGCGGACGCGGCGACGAACCCGCCGTCCTTCACCGCCTCCCTGACCCTCGACGGCTACCGCGAGTTCTTCGGCACCGGCGGCGGGGCGAGCCCCTGGCCCGCGCTGGTCAACTCCGCGGTGGCGTCGGTCGCCTCGACCCTGCTCGTCCTCGTGCTGGCCCTGCCGGCCGCCTACGCGCTGTCGATCCGGCCGGTGAGGAAGTGGACGGACGTCCTGTTCTTCTTCCTCTCCACGAAGATGCTGCCGGCCGTGGCGGGCCTGCTGCCGATCTACCTGTTCGCCAGGAACACCGGGACGCTCGACAACATCTGGCTGCTGGTCGTCCTCTACACCTCCATGAACCTGCCGATCGCGGTGTGGATGATGCAGTCGTTCCTCGCCGAGGTGCCGGTCGCCGTCATCGAGGCGGCACGGGTGGACGGCGCCCGGCTGCCGACGGTCCTCGCGCGCGTGGTCGCCCCGATCGCCCTGCCCGGCATCGCGGCCACCGCCCTGATCTGCTTCATCTTCAGCTGGAACGAACTGCTCTTCGCCCGAGTCCTGACGGGCGTGGTCGCCGAGACCGCCCCCGTCTTCCTGACCGGCTTCATCACCAGCCAGGGCCTGTTCCTGGCCAAGGTGTGCGCCGCGTCGCTCGTCATCTCCCTGCCGGTGCTCGCCGCGGGGTTCGCCGCCCAGGACAAGCTGGTCCAGGGCCTGTCGTTGGGAGCCGTGAAATGAAGGCCGCCGTCATCGAGTCCGTGGGCCGTGCCGTCGTCACCGAGGTCCCGGACCCGACGCCGGGCCCGCGCGAGGTCGTCGTCGAAGTGGCGGCCTGCGGGCTGTGCGGCACGGATCTGCACATCCTCCAGGGCGAGTTCGCGCCCAAACTGCCGATCGTGCCCGGGCACGAGTTCGCGGGCGAGGTCGTCGGGGTCGGCACGCAGGTCACCGAGGTGGCCGTCGGCGACCGGGTGGCCGTCGACCCGTCCCTGTACTGCCACGAGTGCCGGTACTGCCGCACCGGCCACAACAACCTGTGCGAGCGGTGGGCCGCGATCGGCGTGACGACGGCGGGCGGCGCGGCGCGGTACGCGCTCGCCCCGGTCGCCAACTGCGTGAAGCTGCCCGAGCACGTGCGCACCGAGGACGCGGCCCTGGTGGAGCCGCTGTCCTGCGCGGTGCGCGGCTACGACGTGCTGCGCGCCCGCCTCGGCGCGCACGTGCTGATCTACGGCTCCGGCACCATGGGCCTGATGATGCTGGAGCTGGCCAAGCGGACCGGCGCGGCGAGCGTGGACGTGGTCGACGTGAACCCGGCCCGTCTGGAGACGGCCCGCCTACTCGGCGTGTCGGGCGCGGCGGGCAGCGCGGACGAACTGGACCGGCCGCAGGGCTGGGACGTGGTGGTGGACGCCACCGGCAACGCGGCGGCGATCCAGGACGGCCTGGACCGGGTGGCCAAGGCGGGTACGTTCCTGCAGTTCGGGGTGGCCGACTACGCGACGCGGGTGACGATCGACCCGTACCGGATCTACAACCAGGAGATCACGATCACCGGGTCCATGGCGGTGCTGCACAGCTTCGAGCGGGCGGCGGAGCTGTTCGCGAACGGGGTGCTGGACCCGGGCGTCTTCATCAGCGACCGGCTCCCGCTGGAGCGGTACCCGCAGGCGCTGGAGCAGTTCGCGGCGGGGGTGGGGCGGAAGATCGTGGTGGTGCCGTAGGCCGTTCGGCGGGTGGGGGGACTCGTTCGCCTGGTAAGGGAACGGTAAAGCGGTGTCGTTCGTTCACCCGGCATGACAGCTATGACCCCTGGCTCGAACATCCCTCTCTCGGCCGCGCGCGTGACGGTGGACGTCTCCGCCCCGGTGCGGCTCGACGTGTCGGGCCTGCTGCTCACCGGCGACGGCAAGGTGCGCTCCGACGACGACTTCATCTTCTACAACCAGCCGAGCGGCCCCGGCGTGACCTACCGGTCGGGGGGCGGTGCGGCCCCGGACGCGGTCACGGTGGACACCGCCGCCGTGCCGCCGGAGATCGAGAAGATCGTCGTCACGGCCAGCCCGGACGCGGCCGGCCAGACCTTCCAGGGCATCGAGCCGACGGCCACGATCCGGGACGCGGACGGCGGGGCCGTGCTGGCGACGTTCACCCCGCCGCAGCTCGGCACGGAGACCGCGCTGGTGGTCGTGGAGATCTACCGCCGGGCAGGACAGTGGAAGGCCCGGGCCGTCGGGCAGGGGTACGCCGACGGGCTCGCGGGGATCGCGACCGACTTCGGCGTGACGGTGGAGGAGCCGGCCGCGGCCCCGGCCGCGCCGGTGGCCCCCGCGCCCCCCGCGGTCCCGCCGCAGCCGGCCGCCGCGCCCGCCGTTCCGCCGCGGCCGACGGCGCCGCCGGCCGCTCCCGCGCCGGGCGCCGGGAAGATCAACCTGGACAAGGGCCGGGTCAGCCTGCAGAAGAACCAGACCGTGTCCCTCGTCAAGGGCGGCCGGCCGCTGCTCTCCCAGGTGCGGATGGGGCTCGGCTGGGAGCCGGCGTTCCGGGGCAGGGACATCGACCTGGACGCCTCGGTCATCGCCTACGGCCCGCAGCGCAACCACATCGACAGCTGCTACTTCGGCAAGCTGACGATCCTGAACGGCGCGGTCAAGCACTCCGGCGACAACCTCACCGGTGAGGGCGGCGGCGACGACGAGGTGATCGTGGTCGACCTCGGCCGGCTCCCGCAGGAGGTCACCGGCCTGGTCTTCACGGTCAACTCCTTCTCCGGCCAGAAGTTCACGGAGGTCGCCAAGGCCTACTGCCGCCTGGTCGACGCGGCCACCGACGAGGAACTGGTCCGCTTCGACCTCACCGGCGCCGAGCCTCAGACCGGCGTCCTGATGGCCAAGCTCGTCCGCCAGTTCTCCGGCGAGTGGGACATGACGGCCCTGGGCTCCTTCGTCAAGGCCCGCACGGTCCGCAACATGACGGAACCGGGCGCCCGGGCCCTGTAACGACGGCCACGAGCACCCGCGGCGGCCGGGGGCGGCACGGGCGAGCGCACCCCCGGCCGGGCCAGCGCACCCCCGCCCCCGGCCGGCACCGGACAGCGCCTCAGCCGGAGCAGCCGAGGCCCTCCGCCAGGAGTGTCAGGTAGCGCCGGATCTCCCGGTCGCCCGCCCCCGCCGACTCCGCCGCCGTCGCCACCCCGTGGGCCAACCGCAGCACCTCGACCGGCTCCAGGTCCCGGCGCAGCGTCCCCTCCGCCTGCGCCGCCACCACCAGCCGCTCCACCGCCCCCTTCACCACGGTCCCGCACACCGTCAGCGCGGCCGCCCCGCCGTCGTGCGTCACCGCCGAGCCGAGCAGCGCCCTCATGCCCCGCACCTGAAGCGTGCGGACCGCCAGCTCGTACAGCCACTCCATGAGCGCCTCGCCCGGCGGCAGCCGAGCGGCCAGCTCGTCGGCACGCGCCCCGAGCGCCTCGATCCGGTCCACGTACGCCGCCTCCAGCAGCGCCCGCCGGGTCGGGAAGTGCCGGTACAGCGTGCCGGAGCCGACGCCCGCCCGCTTGGCGATGTCGTCGAGCGACGCGTTCTCCCCATGCTCGGCGAAGGCCTCCGCCGCCACCTTCAGCAGCCGCTCGTAGTTGCGCCGAGCGTCCGCGCGCATGGGCCTGCCCTGCGTCATCCACCCACTCCTCGCCGACCGGGGACCCTCTCCGTATCGTAGGCGTACGCCGCGGCGAGCTCCTCAGACGAGCCAGGGCCAGTTCCCGTCCCGGCCGCTCTCCAGCAGCGGGACCATGCGGAACGCGCTGTCGGACAGCCCGCCGAAGGTGTGCCGGTTCCCGGTTCCCGACGGGCCGTGGCCCGCCCGGTAGCCCTCCAGGTTCCAGGTGTAGACCGGGATGTCGGCCGGGATCAGGGAGGTCGGGTCGCCGTGCCGGTTCGGGGCGTACTGCTCGTCGGTGACGATCAGCACCCGGTCGTGCCGCTCGTAGTGCCGGCGCACCGCCTCGGTGGTGTCGGTGCCGCCCAGGTCGCCGAAGCGCTCCAGGACCTTCAGCACCGACTCGCCCTTGCGGAACGTGACCTTCTCGCTGGTGGAGCCGAACTGCACCAGATCGGCGTCCGCCGCCCGCAGTGCGAGGGCGGTGCCGAAGACCGCCGCCGCGTCGGCACGGCTGAGCCGGGACCGCTCGGACACCCGCGACCAGAACATGGAACCGGAACGGTCGACCAGCACGAGGGTGCGGCCCGGCAGCGCGGGCACGTTGGCCAGCGAGTGGCCGAGCGCCTGCTCCAGCGGGTAGGACCAGCGCAGCGAGGACGCGTGCTGGTAGGCGGCCAGGTAGCGGAACGGGAACTGCCGCGAACGGCGCACCTCGTGCGGATCGCTGATCCGCGCCGCGACCCGGGCGGCGACCTCGTCCGACACCCCGGCCTCGTCGAAGTTGCGCAGGTTGCGGACCAGCGCCATCGGGCCCATGGACGGAATCACGGCCTCCCAGGCCGCCTTGTCCATCGGCCCCTGGAGCCAGCCGGCCAGCGCCTCCCAGGTGATGCCGGCCGCGGCCAGCCGCTCGGCGCCGTCGGGCGAGGTGACGACCGCCCGCCGCTGCTCGACGGGCAGCGCCATCAGCTCGCGGTGCGAGGTGAGCGCGGGGAGCGACGCGGGCGGCACGGCGGTGTCCGGGTGGTGCCGCCGGTCGAGCGCGTAACCGAACAGGTCGCCCTGCCACGGCTTGTCCGGGTCCGGCGAGGCGTGCACCAGGTTGAGGACGTCGCCGAAGCGGTAGCCCTTGGACGCGGTGTCGTACTTGAGCAGCGAACGGACGTGGTAGAGCCGTCGTACGGCGTCGGCGATGCCGCGCTTGACGGGCTTGGGGACCGCGCGGCCGTGCGCCGACGTCCAGTAGGCGAGCAGTTCGCCGGGCTCGTCCGGGCGCTGCAGCACGGAGGCCACGACCTGCCGGTTGGACGGGCCGCCGGTCGCGCCGGCGGCCAGCCGCGCGTGCACGTACTCGGCGGCGCCGACGAGGGAGGCCGTCCGCATGTTGCCCTCGCCGCGCAGCCAGCCGAGCAGGCCGGCCGTCCACTCCGGGTCGCGGACGGCGAGGTCGCGGACGAGCCGGGTGAACCGGTCGTCGCGGTCCCCGGCGCTCTCGTAGAAGGTGTCCGCGAGGAAGTGGGACACGGCCAGCAGGAACAGCTCCGAGCGCGGGTCGCGCTCGTGACCCCGGCCGCCCTCGTGGGTCCGCAGGGTGCGGCCCGTGGTGGTCACGGCCGACGTCGGCCGCGCCTTCGCGGTACGCGTGTTGAATCGCGCCATGGTGAATTCCCCCGAATTCGCTTGGGTTTCGGAGGGAGGCGCGGCAAATGGAGGGTGTCCGAGGTCAGGAGTCGGCGGCGGACTTTACCCAGGTGCTCTGCCGATTGAGCTACACCGACCCGAAGTCGGTGACGGGACTCGAACCCGCAACCGCCCGATCCAATGAAGTAACCGCTGCCTGCGCACCGGACACCCACCATGTGCCACGCCTCCCGAGATCAGGTCGGCGGCGGTTGTGGATTCTTTGGAAGAGAAGTAACCGCAGCCTGCGCACCGGGAGGTGCGTGAAGTTTTCGGTGTCCAGAGATCGAGGTCGGCGGAACCACGTGGTGCTCTGCCGCTGAGCTACACCGGCCTGTCGGAGCCGGTGGCGGGATTCGAACCCGCGGCCTCCCCATGAAGAGTGGAAGTAGGTCCTGCCTGTCGCACCTGGACGAGGATCACTCTAGGAGGGGAGCCGCGGGACGGGCGAGCGAATTAATCACCGCCCGGATGTCAGTCGCACTTCTGGCGCTTCCAGGGACCGGTGATGGCGAGCATGATGCCGGGCGTCTGGATGTTGGCGAACAGGGTCCGGCCGTCGGGCGAGAAGGTGACGCCGGTGAACTCGCTGTACTCGGGCTTCTCCGCGGTGCCGATGTTCAGCTCGTTGCGGGCGATCGGGTAGGTCCGGCCGCTCTCGGTGGCGCCGAACAGGTGCTGGACGCCCTCGCCGTCCTCGGCGATGACCAGGCCGCCGTACGGGGAGACGGTGATGTTGTCCGGGCCGTCGAAGGGGCCGTCCGCGGCCGGGTCCGGGTTGACGCCGAACAGCACCTTCAGGGTCAGGGTGCGGCGCTTGGGGTCGTAGAACCAGACCTGGCCGTCGTGCTGGACCGGGCTCTCCTGGCGGGCGAAGGAGGAGACGACGTAGACACCGCCGTCGCCCCACCACATGCCCTCCAGCTTGCGGGCGCGGGTGACCTGGCCGTCGGTGAACTGCTTGCGCACCGAGACGGTCCGGGCGTCGCGGTCGGGGACGTCCACCCAGTCGACGCCGTACACGGTGCCGGCCTTCGTGGCGCGGGAGAGGTCGTCCACGAACTGGCCGCCGGAGTCGAAGCACTTGAACGCCTGGAGCACGCCCGCGTCGTCGGCGAGGGTGCGCAGCCTGCCGCGGCCGTGGCGGAAGCCCTCCGGCGGGGTCCAGCGGTAGAACAGGCCGTTGGGGCCCGAGGCGTCCTCGGTGAGGTAGAGGTGGCCGCGCTTGGGGTCGACGACGACGGCCTCGTGGGCGTAGCGGCCCAGGGCCTTGACGGGCTTGGGGTCGCGGTTGGCGCGGCGGTCCTCGGGGTCGACCTCGAAGACGTAGCCGTGGTCCTTGGTGAAGCCGTTCTTGCCCGCCTTGTCCTCGGTCTCCTCGCAGGTCAGCCAGGTGCCCCACGGGGTGCTGCCGCCGGCGCAGTTGGTGGCGGTGCCGGCGATGCCGACCCACTCGGCGACCTCGCCGCCGCGGCGGACCTCGACCACCGTGCAGCCGCCGGCCGCCGCCGGGTCGTAGACGAGGCCCTCGGTGAGCGGCACCGGGTGCGGCCACTGGGCGCGGGCGCCGGCCAGCTCGTGGTTGTTGACGAGCAGGGTGGTGCCGCGCGGGCCGGCGAAGGTGGCGGTGCCGTCGTGGTTGGACGGGGTGAACTCGCCGGACTCCAGCTTGGTGCGGCCGCTGTAGGTGATGACGCGGTACTCGAAGCCGGCAGGCAGGGCGAGGATGCCGGCCGGGTCGGGGATCAGCGGGCCGTAGCCGACGCCGCGGTGGCCCCCGTGCGCGGACTCGGCCTCGGCGCTCTCGGTGTCCGTGGCGGCAAGGGCGTTCGGCGCGGTGGCGAGGGCGCCGACGCTGCCCGCCAGGGCGACACCGGCACCGGTGATCGCGGATTTCCTGGCGAAGTCCCTGCGGGTGAGCGACATGGTGTCTCCTGTGACGACGGTGGCAGTGCTGAGGAGGGTGGGGGACCTCGGTTCGGCGCACACGCTCCCGCTCACCCGTGAACGGGAGTTGAACGCCGGACTACCGCCGGGGCGCCTGTTCCATGAACCCGTACGCACCGCCCCATGACCGCCCCAAGCACCGACGACGTGCCACGCCGGACACCCACCACCCACACGGTCCGGTACGGCCACCGTTTCGCCGACGTCGCTCACCCGCACGCCCCGGCCCGGCCCCCACTCCCCCGCACGCCCCGTACCGGTCAGCCGTCCGTCCGGGGGTTCATCCGCCCTGCTGGGACCGGGCCTTGAACGCGGCCTTGCGGGCCTCCTTGGCGACCTTCTTGTCCGGGTGCAGCCGGCCCATCGCGTCCAGCACCTCGGCCGTGGCGGGGTGCTCCACCCGCCAGGCCGCCGCGAAGAAGCCGCTGTGCTGGGCGGCCAGGCCCTCCACCAGGGCCTGCAGTTCCTCGGAGTTGCCCTCGGCGGCCAGCTGGGCGGCGAGCGTGTCGACGGTCAGCCAGAACACCATCTCCTGGGACGGTGCCGGCACCCCGGCGGCGCCCCGCTCGCTCAGCCACACCCGGGCGAGCCCGCCGAGTTCGGGGTCGTCCAGCACCTCCCGCAGCGCGGGTTCGGCCTCGGCGCCCACCAGCGACAGCGCCTGCTGGCAGCGCAGCCGGCGCAGCGGGGCCCCGGCGTCCGCGCCGCGGGCCGCCGCCAGCAACTCCCGTGCGGCGGCGAGCGGTTCACGGCGGGCGAGCCACTGCTCGGTCTCCGCCCGGGCGGCGGACCGGCCGAACCGGGCGGTGCCGTCGAGCAGCACGTCCGCGCCCTTGTCGGCGAGGTCCCCGACGGCCGGCGCCTCGAACCCGGCCTCCATCAGCCGCGCCCGCAGCCCGTACACGCCGAGCGGGGTGAGCCGGACCATGCCGTAGCGGGAGACGTCGGTGTCGTCCACCGGCGCCGCGGGCTCCTCGTCGGCGTCGGCCATCAGCGCCTCGTCCACCGGCTGGTAGGCCACGAGCCCGACCGGTTCCAGCGCCCGGAACTGGTCGTCCAGCCGCATCATGGCGTCGGAGACCTGCTCCAGGACGTCGTTGGTGGGCTCGCCCATGCCGTCGGGCACGAGCATGGAGGCGGCGAGGGCGGGCAGCGGGACGGGGCTGTCGCCGGCGCCGTCCTCACTGACGGTCAGCAGGTAGAGGTTGCCGAGGACGCCGTCGAGGAACGCCGCCTCGGCCCCCGGGTCCCAGTCGAGTGACGAGAAATCGACCTCTCCGCCCTCGTCGAGCGCGTCGACCAGGTCGTCCAGATCGGGGACGGCCGCGTCGGCGAGGACGGTCTCCACGGCGGTGAGCCACACGGTGAGCACGTCCCGCGGGGAGCCGCCGGTGAGCAGCTTCAGCTCCTCCCCCGCGCGGACCGTGCCGGCCTCCTCGTCCACGATCTCCACCAGGCCGGTGTCCACCGCGACCCGCCAGGCCTCGCTCGCGTACGCGGCGGCGTCGTCGCCGGCCAGTCCGAGCAGCTCGGCGGCGGCCGGCAGCTGCTCCTCGGCCAGCTCGCCGCCGGCGTCCACGCGGGTGTCGGGCCCGGCCCAGCGGGCGAGGCGGGCGGCCCGGGACAGCAACGGCGTGGACAGCGCGGCACGCGCCAGCTCCGCTTCGGGGTGCAGCCGTACGGGCGGCAGGGGGGAGCTGTCTGACATCGGCTGGTTCTCCTCGGACCGTGAACGGGCTCAGCCGCTCAGCCTAGACGGATTTCCACCCATGCCGCCCGGTTCATCTCCCCGTAAGCAGCCGTACCTGGCCGAAACCTTGACAACTCCCCGGGCCAGGCAGGAGATTGACGCGCGTAGAAGTTGGGGGGACAACTGTTCACTCGGCTCTACGCGTGTCACAGAGGGCTACGAGTCCCGCACGCTCCCGTTCCACCCTCGTCCCGGCGCATCGTCACGTCCCCGGAGGGATCCCTTGCCGAGCAGGTCTTCCGCGCGCCTCGCCGCGCTCACCGTCGCCACCGTCTGCAGCGCGGCGGCGGTCAGCCAGATAGTTGTCCTCCCCACGCCCGCGCACGCCGACTCGGTGCGCGTCCACGACATCCAGGGCACGACCCGGATCTCCCCGTTCGCCGGGCAGAAGGTGACGGACGTGCCCGGCATCGTCACGGCCACGCGCACGTACGGCTCGTCCAAGGGCTTCTGGCTCCAGGACCCGGCCGCGGACGACAACCCGGCCACCAGCGAGGGCGTGTTCGTCTTCACCAGTTCCGCCCCCAAGGTCGCGGTCGGCGACGCGGTGACGGTCACCGGAACGGTCTCGGAGTACGTCCCGGGCGGCACCTCCTCCGGCAACCAGTCGGTCACGGAGATCACCAAGCCGGCCGTCACCACCGTCTCCACCGGCAACCCGGTGCCGGCGCCGGTCGTCGTCGACGAGGACGCGGTGCCGGACGCGTACGCCCCCCGGGGCGACGCCGCCGCGGCCAACTCAATCAACGGGCTCACCCTGGACCCGTCGGCGTACGCCCTGGACTACTACGAGTCCCTGGAGGGCATGAACGTCCAGGTCGCCGACGCCCGCGTGGTCACCGCGACCGACCCGTACAGCGAGCTGTGGGTCACCGTGAAGCCGTGGGAGCACCGCAGCCGCCGCGGCGGCACGGTCTACGGCTCCTACGACTCCCAGAACGCCGGCCGCCTCCAGATCCAGTCGCTGGGCGCCACCGCCGACTTCCCGAAGGCGGATGTCGGTGACACGCTGGAGGGCACCACCACCGGCCCGCTGGACTTCAACCAGTTCGGCGGCTACACCCTCGTCGCGAGCAAGCTCGGCACGCTGCACGGCGGCGGCCTGGAGCGCGAGACGACGCGGAAGCAGTCGAGCCGCGAGCTGGCGGTGGCGACGTACAACGTGGAGAACCTCGACCCGTCGGACGCCACCTTCGACCAGCACGCCTCCGCGATCGTGCACAACCTCCAGTCGCCCGACATCGTGTCGCTGGAGGAGATCCAGGACAACAACGGTGCCAAGGACGACGGCACCGTCGACGCGGACCGGACGGTGACCAAGCTGATCGACGCGATCGCCGCGGCGGGCGGCCCGAGGTACGACTGGCGCTCGGTCAACCCGGTCAACGACCAGGACGGCGGCGAGCCCGGCGGCAACATCCGCCAGGTGTTCCTGTTCAACCCGGAGCGGGTGTCCTTCGTGGACCGCGCGGGCGGCGACTCCACCACCGCGGTCGGCGTCACCAAGGTGCACGGCAAGGCGCAGCTGACGGTCTCCCCGGGCCGGATCGACCCGGCGAACGCGGCCTGGAACAACAGCCGCAAGCCGCTCGCGGGCGAGTTCGCCTTCCGCGGCAAGACCGTCTTCGTGATCGCCAACCACCTCAACTCCAAGGGCGGCGACCAGGGGCTGACCTCCCAGTACCAGCCGCCGGTACGCAGCTCGGAGATCCAGCGGCACGCCCAGGCGACCGCGGTGAACGCGTTCGTCAAGGACATCCTGTCCGTGCAGAAGAACGCGAACGTCATCGCGCTCGGCGACATGAACGACTTCGAGTTCTCCGACACCGCGAAGATCCTCGAAGGTGACGGCGAGCTGTGGTCGGCGATCAAGTCGCTGCCCAGGAGCGAGCGTTACACCTACGACTACCAGGGCAACCAGCAGGTCCTGGACCAGATCCTGATCAGCCCGGCGATCCGCCGCGGCTGCGACGTCGACTACGACAGCGTGCACACCAACGCGGAGTTCCACGACCAGATCAGCGACCACGACCCGCAGGTGCTGCGGCCCGGAAAGGGTGATCCGGATGACCCTTCACGCAGATCCCCACCTCGCGCTCGTCCGGCCGGTCCAGCCGCTGACCCCAGAAGGGTGTCAGGAG
>NZ_JBEYXJ010000144.1:0-17091 GCF_040645015.1 Streptomyces sp. NPDC046881
CCGGGGGTTTTTGGCGCCCTGGGGGGGGGTCCCCTCCCCGCACAATACCCCCCCCACCCCGCGCCGGGCCCCCGGGTCCGCCCCCGCCCCCCCCCCGCTGCGGGGGGAAGCGCCTGAGCGATCTGTTACGACGGGGGAATCGCGTCAGGCACTGCGGGGGGTGGCCGAGATGGTCCTCAGGTCGGACTCCGCCGGCTCGGTGAGCCGGTGGTCCCGCTGGTCCAGGTTCACAAAGATCATTCCGTACCGGATGGCACAGCGCACCGGCTGCGGCGCTCCACGCGGCTTGCGCAGGCACCGGAACGCCCGTACGTCCCCGTCCTCGTCCCGCGTGACGACGACCGGCTCCCCGAACACGGTCACCATCAGCGAGTCACCGCTGTGGGGGATGGCGGTGACCAGGTCGATGAAGTGCCAGCCGGAACGGTAGGCGGTGGCCATTTCGCGACGGAAGGAGCGGTCGTCGGGTGGAGTGGTCACATCAGCTCCCAGCCACGCTTGCCGTCGCCTCCGATGCCGCTGCCGCCGGCCAGACACTGTCCGCCAGCACATGCCCCTTCGGAGCCAGTGGCCAGACGCTGTCGCCCGCGTCAACACCTCTTCCGCCGGACCCTCCACCGAGAATCCCGACGGTCGCGACGGCGGCGAAGGTGGCGACAAGCACCGAGCGAAGCATTCTGTTACGCATAGTCGGCTTCGTCCTCACTTGAAGGTCCCCTCTTCCCCCGTCAGGTACGACGATGGCTCATTCGGGCACATCAATGCCACACGATCGGTGCATCATGTTCCTGCATGTTCAGGACCCTGGGGGGTGGAGATTTGGTGGCAAATCGGACTAAGACGACACATCCCCATGCGATGACCGAGATGTGCGAAGTAGGCGGACAACTTTATGCTGCGGCCCTGCGTACTGGGCGAATCGCTCGGGAAGACGTGGCGCCGGCTCCCTGCCTGATGGAGTTCGCCCTCCTCCATCCCGACCCCGACGACCCGCAATGGTTGCGTCCGGTGCCGCCCGCCGTCGCCCTCGCCCAGCGGCTCAATCCGATCGAGCACGAGATCACCGAACGCAGGCGGCAGTCGATCCAGTTGTCCGACGCCTTCGCCCCCTTCATGGCGCTCGGTGCCCAGATGTCCGTCACCAGCGACTCGATCACGGTCCTGGAGGGCAGTGAGCGCATCAACGCGGCGCTGGATCTGGCCACCTCGCAGTGCCAGACCGAGATGCTCACGGTCCAGCCGAGCGGCCACCGGCCCGAGCGCAGCCTCAAGCAGGGGCTGGGACGCGACCGGCCGCTGATCGAACGCGGGGTGCGCATCAGAACGCTCTACCCGCACACCGCCCGGTACAGCTCGGAGCGGCTGGATTACGCCGCCCGGCTCTCCGACGGCAAGGTGGAGCAGCGCACCATCGACGGACTGGTCGAGCGGCTCATCATCTGCGACCAGACCGTCGCCTTCATCCCGACCCGTGACGACCAGAAAGTCGCCCTGGAAATCCGTCAGCCGGGCCTCGTCAGCTACCTCATCAAGGTGTTCGAGTTCATGTGGGACCACGCCGTACCCCTGAGCGCCGGCACCCCCTACGAAACCGCCCCCGACGGCATCACCGAGATCCAGCACTCCATCGCCAAGCTCCTGGTCGAAGGCCACGTGGACGAGGCCATCGCCCGCCGCCTCGGTATGAACGTCCGTACCTGCCGCGCCCACATCGCCAAACTCGCCCAGGCCCTCGGCAGCGGCAGCCGCGCCCAGCTCGGCTACCTCATCGCCCAGTCCGGCATCCTGGACCGGGACCACTGAGGCGGCGGCCCCGGCAACGCGAACGGGCGGACCGCGCGGCCGCACATCGCGAGGCTCGCCGCCACGCTGGGCAGTGCGAGCCGGGCGCGGCCCGGATACCTCATCGCGCGGTCGGGGGTTCTTGATCCGACCCGGTGAGGGCGGTGGCCGGCAGGGACGGGCGGTGGCCGTCCAGGCCGACCTGGGCGATGCGGACGCCGAGCTGGGTGCGGCTGGCGGCGCCCAGGGTCTCGGACAGCCGGGCGATGTGGGCCCGGCAGGTGCGCACGCTGATGCCGAGCCGCTCGGCGATGACCGCGTCCTGGTGCCCCTCGGCGAGCAGCGCGGCGATGGACTGCTCCCGGTGGGAGATGCCCTCGATGCCGGTGTCGGGCAGCGGCGCGGTGAGCGGGATCGCCAGGCGCCAGAGGCGTTCGAAGACCGTGACCAGGTATTCGACGAGGGCCGGGTGGCGCAGTTCCAGGGCCATCGTGCGGTCGGCGTTGGCGGGGATGAACGCCACCGTGCGGTCGAAGAGGATGAGCCGGTCGATGACCTCGTCCAGGGTGCGGGCCTCCACCGTGTCGCCCATCAGCTCCAGGTAGTTCAGCAGCCCCTGGCCGTGCCGGGCCACGTGCGTGTAGAGGTCCCGCATCCGCACGCCCCGGCCGCGCAGCGCCAGCGCCCGGTGCAGGCCCTCGGTGAGTTCCGCCTCCCGCCGGATGCCGCCGGGCTGCACCGTGAGCACCTCGGTGGTGCACGCCTCGGTCGCCTCGTCCATCGCGGCCTGGATGCGGGACAGCCCGTCCAGGACCCGGATGGCGCTGCCCTCGGCCGTTGCCGGCGTGTTCAGCTGCCGCCCCAGGCCCGCGTACCACTCGAACGCGGCCACCGCCGAGCCCACCCGCCGCTGGCTCGCGCTGACCTCGTCGTAGACCCCGCGCAGCAGCCGGGTCATGACCTCCTGCGGGGAGGTCGGCACCAGCCAGTCCATGTCGTCGGGGTCGGGGTGCAGCAGGGCCAGTTCCAGCAGGCAGGGCACCGGTTCGGCGTCCGTGCGCGGCACCCGTCCCCGGCGCACGGCACGGGAGTACACCCGATCCCCGGCCTCACACAGCCGGTCGGCACCGTGAGGATGCTCCTCCGCCCCGCGCCCGGCCATCGCCCATTCCACCCCCGGTGTGCTGCCACTTCCGCAGCGCAACTATGCGCGGCGCCGAAGGGGGTCCGCAACACGGCTCTCCCCACGGTGGCCACCGGAAAACCCCGGTGTGCCCCGCTTTCGGTGCCGCTCCGCCCCTCGCACCGCACCAAGATGACGGTGGTGGCGCGGAGGGTGCTTCGGCATCGCGGGGGCCGTTTCCCCCCGGGTGCCGCCGGCACCCGCGGCGGCCCCGGCCGGGGTTCCCGTACCCCGGCCGGGCCGCACGGGAGGGATGTACGGGCCTACTTGAGGCCCATCGCCGCGCAGGCGGCCTTGTACTTGGCGGTGCAGATGTCACCGACGCTGTAGATGCCGTCGGCGACGACGGTGTCCTTGATGCTGTGCTTGGTGAGCGCGGTCACCTGCACCAGCTTGGCCGGGATGTCCTTGGCGGTGGGGCTGTCCACCCGGTCCTGGGTGAGGGCGTCGAACTGGATGTCCTTGCCCTGGATCTTGGTGACGGCCATCTGCGCGGCGGCCTCGGCCTCGTCCGGGTAGGACTTGTAGACGCTCATGTACTGCTCGCCGCTCACCACCCGCTGCACGGCGTCCAGTTCGGCGTCCTGGCCGGTGATCGGGGGCAGCGTGGTGACACCGGCCGCCTTCAGGGCCTTGATGACGCCGCCGGCCATGCCGTCGTTGGCGGCGTAGACACCGGCGATGTTGCTCTTGCCGATCTTGGCGATGGCCTCGGCCATGTTGGCCTGGGCGTTCTCCGGCTTCCAGTCCGTGGTGTCGTAGCTCTCCGCGATGTCCACCTTGCCGTTCAGCTCGGAGAGGGCGCCCTCCTTGAACTGCTTGGCGTTGGGGTCGGTGGGCGAGCCGTTCATCATGACGACCTTGTCGGAGGTGTCGACGTTCGGGCCCAGCGCCTCCAGCAGGGTGCGGCCCTGCACCTCGCCGACGAGTTCGTTGTCGAAGGAGATGTAGGCGTCGATCGGGCCCTCGGCGAGCCGGTCGTAGGCGATGACCGGGATGCCCGCGTCCTTGGCCTTCTGCACCTCGTCGGCGACGGCGTGCGCGTCCACCGCGTCGAGCAGGATGACGTCGACCTTCGCGTCGATCATGTTCTGCATCTGCTCGGACTGCCGGGCGGCGCTCGCGTCGGCGTTGGCGTACTGCACCTTGCCCTGCTTCTTGGTGAGTTCGGCCACCTTGTCCCGGATGATGGGGTAGTCGAACCTGTCATAGCGGGTGTTGGCCTTCTCCGGCAGCAGCAGGCCCACCGTGACGTCGTTGCCCTTGGTCGGGCTCGCGCTCGCGCCGTCCCCCGTCGCGTTCAGCACGCCGCAGCCGGCGAGCGAGAGGGTCATCGTGGACACGGCCACGGATATGGCGATTCGACGCATTCGAGTGCTCACTTCAGGTGCGTTCCGGACGTGGGTGCTGCAATACGACCCAGGTGTCTGAAAAGACAACTTGGGGGCCGCACCCGGCGTCAAGAAGAATCACTTAACGAGTCCGCAACACCACGCTCAGCTGCCTCTGTGGAGGTCGCGCGAAACCCCCTTCAAATGCCCTTTACGGACCGTACATCCAAAGGGAGTTCACGGGTCTGCAAAGATCCGTACAACCAACCCGGTTCGTCACTAGTCGTGATCATGACGGCCTCGAGCCGCCCATGACTCGATCAGAGGACCGAATGATCTCAGCCAGACGTACGACCGCCACGGCCGTCGTACTCGCCGCCTCCGGTGCCCTGCTGGGCGCGGTCGCCCCGACCGCCTCCGCCGCGACCAGCTGCGCCTCGCCGGTCTACACCCGGCAGTTCTTCGCGAACACCACGTTCTCCGGCACCCCGAAGAAGGCGGACTGCGACAGCGCGGTCGCCGAGCAGTGGGGCACCGGCGCCCCCGCCACGGGCCTGCCCAGGGACAACTTCGGCGTCCGCTGGACCGTCACCCGCGACTTCGGCTCCGGCGGGCCCTTCGCCCTCACGGTCGCCGCGCAGGACGGGATCCGGGTCTACCTGGACGGCACCCGCAAGGTCGACCTCTGGAAGAACGTCTCCACGACCCAGAAGAAGACCGTCAACGTGACCGTGCCGTCCGGCAGGCACACGCTCCGCGTGGACTTCGTGAACTGGACCGGCTCCGCGAACGTCTCCTTCGCCTACCTGCCCCGCACCTCGTCCGACGTCGACAAGGTCGCGCCGCTGGTGCCCGCCGGCGCCGCGGTGACGTACGACGCCGCGACCGGCAGGGCGAAGGTCGGCTGGTCGAAGAACAAGGAGATGGACCTCGCCGGCTACCGCGTCTACCGGCGGCTGAAGGGCTACCCGTACGAGGCCGTGCCGCTGGCCACGACCACCGCCACCACGTACACCGACACCACCCTCCCGGTGACCGGCGACACGTACTACTACGAGGTCCGCGCCTACGACAGGGCCGGCAACGAGTCCGCGGGCACGGCGGACAAGCCCGTCACCACCGCCGACCGCACCGCGCCCGGCGCCCCGGCCGGCCTGGAGGTCACCGACCCCTCCGAGCAGGACGGCCTGCGCATCGGCTGGAGCGCCGAGACCGGCGCGGCCTCCTACCGGGTGTACCGGGCGGCGACCGCGGACGGCACCTACACCCGCCTGGGCAGCACCGTGGAGCCCTCCTACCGGGACGCCACGGCCGCGGTGGGCACCCCGTACTACTACCGGGTGACCGCGGTGGACGCGGCGGGCAACGAGTCCGCCCGCTCCGCCGTCCTCGCCGGCAAGCGCCGCGACGACACCCCGCCGCCCCTCGTCACCGGACTGCAGGTCACCCCCACCGACTACGGCTTCGAGCTGACGTGGGACGGGAACCCGGCGCCCGACCTGCACCGGTACTCGGTCTACGCGGGCCGGATCCTGAGCGACGGCGAGGACCGGGTCTGCTCCGCGTACCAGGACGCCTGGCTGATGCCCGACGTCACCTCCTACCGGTACACGTCCACCCCGGACGGCGAGGAGCGCTGCTTCTTCGTGGACGCCGTGGACACGAGCTGGAACTCCCGCTACCAGCTGACGCGCGAGGCGAACGTGGTGGTCGCGACCGAGCTGGGCACACCGCCGGCCGAGGACGGCACCGAGCCGGCGTCCGCCGGCTGACGGACACGCGGAAGAGGGGCCCGGCGTCCGGGCCCCTCTCCTTGTGCGTCCGCGCGCGTCAGTCCTGCTGCTGCCGCTTCGGCCGCCACACCACCAGCGCGCTGGTCTGCTGGACCTCCTGGTACGGCACCAGGTCGCGCCGGTAGGAGGCGTGCACGGCGGCCTCGCGCTGCTGCATCGCGGCCGCGGCGCCGTCCAGGGCCGCCTCCAGCTCCGCGACGCGGGACTGGAGCGCGGCGACCTGGTTCTCCAGTTCGATGATGCGCTTGATGCCGGCCAGGTTGATGCCCTCGTCCTGCGACAACTGCTGCACCTGGCGGAGCAATTCGATGTCACGGGCCGAGTAGCGGCGGCCCCGGCCCGCGGTGCGGTCCGGGGAGACCAGGCCCAGGCGGTCGTACTGGCGCAGCGTCTGCGGGTGGAGTCCGGAGAGCTGGGCCGCCACCGAGATGACGTAGACCGGGGTCTCCTCGGTCAGTTCATACGGGTTACGCCGACGGCCGTCCATCACTCTCAAGCTCCCTTCGCGGCCTCGAACAGCTCCGCCCGCGGGTCCTCGTCCGCGGTCGCCTCGCGATACGCCTCCAGTGCGTCACGAGCCTTCCCCGACAGGTCCTTCGGGACACTCACCTCGACGGTGACCAGCAGATCGCCACGGGTGCCGTCCTTGCGGACCGCGCCCTTGCCCCGCGCCCGCATGGTCCTGCCGTTCGGGGTGCCGGGCGGCAGCTTCAGGGTGACGGCCGGGCCGCCGAGGGTCGGTACCCGCACCTCGCCGCCGAGGGCCGCCTCGGTGAACGTCACCGGCACGGTGACGGTGAGGTTGTCGCCCTTGCGCCCGAACACCGGGTGCTCGCCGACGTGGACGACCACGTACAGGTCGCCGGCCGGCCCGCCCCGCTCGCCGGGCGCGCCCTTGCCGCGCAGCCGGATCCGCTGCCCGTCGGTGACGCCCGCCGGGATGCGGACCTGCATGGTCCGCGACGACTTGGCCCGCCCGCTGCCCTTGCACTCCAGGCAGGGGTGCTCGGCGATCAGGCCACGGCCCTTGCAGTCGGGGCAGGGGTCGGTGAGCGAGAAGCCGCCACCGGAGCCCCGCGCGACCTGGCCGGTGCCGACGCAGGTCGGGCACACGCGCGGCGTGCCGTTCTTGTCGCCGGTGCCCGAGCAGGCCTTGCAGGGCGCCTGGGAGGACATCCTGAGCGGCACCGTGGCGCCCTCGATGGCCTCCGTGAAGCTCAGCGTGACCTCGGTGTCGATGTCCTGGCCGCGCCGGGGCTGGGTACGGCTCGTACCCGTGCCGCCGCGGTTGAACAGGCCCCCGAAGACGTCGCCGAGTCCGCCGCCGAAGCCTCCGCCCTGGGCGCCGCCCGCTCCTCCGAAGAGGTCGCCCAGGTCGAAGTTGAAGGAGCCGCCGGCCCCGCCCGGTCCGGGGCGGAAGCCGCCGTTGCCGAACAGCGCGCGCGCCTCGTCGTACTCCTTGCGCTTCTTGGGGTCGCCGAGGACGTCGTTCGCCTCGGAGATCTCCTTGAAGCGCTCCTCGGCCCTGGCGTTGCCCTTGTTGGCGTCCGGGTGGAACTCGCGGGCGAGCTTCCGGTACGCCTTCTTGATCTCGGCCTCGGTGGCGTCCTTGGGGACGCCGAGGACCTTGTAGTAGTCCTTCTCGATGAAGTCCTTGGTGCTCATCCTCGACGTACCCCCTTTCCGCGGTTCCCCTCAGTCTTCACGTCAGCCCTCGTCCGGGCCACCGCTCTCCTTGTCGTCGGCCGCCGGGGTGTTCTCCTCGCCGCCCTCGGCCTTGGCGGTCTGCGCGCCGGGCTGCGGCTCGGCGACGGCCACCCGCGCGGGGCGGATGGTGCGCTCGCCGATGCGGTACCCCGGCTGCAGGATCGCCACGCAGGTCGTCTCGGTGACGTCCGGCGCGTAACTGTGCATCAGGGCCTCGTGGATCGTCGGGTCGAAGGGCTCGCCCTCCTTGCCGAACTGCTGCAGGCCCATCTTGGCCGCGACGGTCTCCAGCGACTCGGCCACCGACTTGAAGCCGCCGACCAGCTCGCCGTGCTCCCGCGCCCGGCCGATGTCGTCGAGCACGGGCAGGAGCTCGGTCAGGAGGTTCGCGATGGCGATCTCCTTGACCGCGATCCGGTCCCGTTCGACCCGGCGGCGGTAGTTCTGGTACTCGGCCTGGAGCCGCTGGAGGTCCGCCGTGCGCTCGCCGAGCGCCGTGCGCACCTGGTCCAGCTGGGCGACCAGACCGGCGTTCTCTGCGTTCGCGTCCCCGGCCGGGGCCGCCCCCTCCTCGGAGGAGGAGGCGGCCTTCGGCTCGGCGTCGTCAGGGGTGGCGCCGGAGGGGACGTCGGGCTTCTCCTCGAAACCCGGGGTCTCCTCCGTCATTACGCGGCACCGTCCTTGCGCTCGTCGTCCACGATCTCGGCGTCCACCACGTCGTCGTCGGCGGCCTTGGCGCCACCGGCGGTCGCGCCCTCGGGACCGCCCGCGGCCTGCGCACCCTGGGCGTCGGCGTACAGCGCCTGGCCCAGCTTCTGCGAGACGGCGGCGACCTTCTCGGTGGCGGAGCGGATCTCGGCAGTGTCCTCGCCCTTGAGGGCTTCCTTCAGCTCGCCGACCGCGGCCTCGACCTCGGTCTTGATCTCGCCGGGGACCTTGTCCTCGTTGTCCTTGAGGAACTTCTCGGTCTGGTAGACCAGCTGCTCGCCCTGGTTGCGGGCCTCGGCGGCCTCGCGGCGCTTGTGGTCCTCCTCCGCGTAGCGCTCGGCCTCCTCGCGCATGCGGTCGACCTCTTCCTTCGGGAGCGAGGAGCCGCCGGTGACGGTCATCTTCTGCTCCTTGCCGGTGCCGAGGTCCTTCGCCGTGACGTGCATGATGCCGTTGGCGTCGATGTCGAAGGAGACCTCGATCTGCGGGACGCCGCGGGGCGCCGGCGGCAGACCGGTCAGCTCGAACATGCCGAGCTTCTTGTTGTACGCCGCGATCTCGCGCTCGCCCTGGTAGACCTGGATCTGCACCGACGGCTGGTTGTCCTCGGCCGTGGTGAAGATCTCCGAGCGCTTGGTCGGGATCGTGGTGTTGCGCTCGATCAGCTTGGTCATGATGCCGCCCTTGGTCTCGATACCGAGGGACAGCGGGGTGACGTCGAGCAGCAGGACGTCCTTGACCTCGCCCTTGAGGACACCGGCCTGGAGCGAGGCGCCGATGGCGACGACCTCGTCCGGGTTCACGCCCTTGTTGGCCTCCTTGCCGCCGGTCAGCTCCTTGACGAGCTCGGCGACGGCGGGCATGCGGGTGGAGCCACCGACGAGGACGACGTGGTCGATCTCGTTGATGGAGATGCCGGCGTCCTTGATGACGTTGTGGAACGGCGTCTTGCAGCGCTCCAGCAGGTCGGCCGTCAGCTGCTGGAACTGCGCCCGGGTGAGCTTCTCGTCCAGGTGCAGCGGGCCCTCGGCGGACGCGGTGATGTACGGCAGGTTGATCGAGGTCTCCGTGGAGGAGGACAGCTCGATCTTCGCCTTCTCCGCAGCCTCACGCAGACGCTGCAGCGCCATCTTGTCCTTGCTCAGGTCCACGCCGTGGCCGGACTGGAACTGCTTGACCAGGTAGTCGACGACGCGCTGGTCCCAGTCGTCACCACCGAGGTGGTTGTCACCGTTGGTGGCCTTCACCTCGACGACGCCGTCGCCGATCTCCAGCAGGGACACGTCGAAGGTGCCGCCGCCGAGGTCGAAGACGAGGATCGTCTGGTCGTCCTTGTCGAGGCCGTAGGCGAGCGCGGCCGCGGTGGGCTCGTTGACGATGCGCAGGACGTTCAGACCGGCGATCTCGCCGGCCTCCTTCGTCGCCTGGCGCTCGGAGTCGTTGAAGTAGGCCGGGACGGTGATGACCGCGTCCGTGACCTTCTCGCCCAGGTAGGCCTCGGCGTCCCGCTTCAGCTTCTGCAGGATGAACGCGGAGATCTGCTGCGGGTTGAAGTCCTTGCCGTCGAGCTGGATCTTCCAGTCGGTGCCCATGTGGCGCTTCACCGAGCGGATGGTCCGGTCCACGTTCGTGACCGCCTGGCGCTTGGCGACCTCGCCGACGAGCACCTCGCCGTTCTTGGCGAAGGCGACGACGGACGGCGTGGTCCTGGCACCCTCGGCGTTGGTGATGACGGTGGGCTCGCCGCCCTCCAGAACGCTGACGACGGAGTTAGTCGTGCCCAGGTCGATGCCGACCGCACGTGCCATGGTTGATTCCTCCAGCTGACTTGAGTGGAACAGGCTCAAGTGTGCATGAGCAGAACCGCCGGGTCAACAGACCTGAGTCAGCCAGGCTCAACTCTTATCCACTCCTTACACGCAAGTGGCCGCTGACCTGCGTCGATGGCGGGCGGCGCCCCTGCGGAACGGGAATCAGAAGGAGTACGACGACGGCCAGCACCACCCCGCCGGCCACCCAGAGCACGGCCCTCTCCCCCGTCCACCCGGTGTGCACGAGCACCCCCACGAGCACCGAGGAGAAGGAGCCGGCCCCGAGCAGCACGACCGACCCCGGCGGGTTGAGCCCGAGCCGCCGCAGCCGGTGTGCGAGGTGGTCGGGGCCGCGCCGGAGCAGCGGACGCCGGGCCACCCCCCGGGCGAGGACCACGAGCAGGGCGTCCGCGACGGCCACGGCACCGAGGCAGAACACCACCGCCGCGCTGGGCCCGATGTCGTACCCCGCGCGCGTGAAGACGACCGCCGACGACAGCACGAACCCGGTGAACAGCGAGCCGCAGGCGCCGAGGCCGATCCGCGCGGGGTGCCAGTTGTGCATCAGGAAGCCGGTGAGGGCGGCGGCGACCACGCTCAGCAGCACGGCGAGCCCGTCCATCACCTCGGCGGCGGCGCACACCCCCGCGCCGAAGGCGGTGACCACGCCGACCGTCCCGGCCAGCCCGTCGGCGTGGTCGAGCCCCTTGAAGGCGAGGGTGGCCAGGACGATCCAGCCGACGGCCAGCACCCCGCCCGGCAGGCCCGTCTCGTCGTACGGCACCACGCAGACCGCCGCCACGGCCGTACCGGCGACGAGCACGCGCGCGCGGAGCCGCCACACGTCGGCCACCAGACCGAGACCGGCGACCCCGGCGGCGGCCATGAGCAGTTCGGCGACCCCGTCCCCGAGCGGGGCGACCCGGGTCCACTCCCCCGCTCCGGCGACCAGGCAGGTGACGACCACGACGGCGAGTCCCCCGAGCAGCGGCATCGGACGCTGCCGGCGCCGGTCGAGGATCCCGGCCCTCAGGGCGGGCAGCCGGAGCACCGCCGCGAGCACGGCGGTGCAGAGCAGAGCGGCGGTGGCGGCGGCGATCCCGTAGAGCACGGCTCTAAGGTAGGGGCGAAAGTATCAATTCGGTACGAATAACACGATCCGATTGCCTGGCGGCGACCCAGATCACCCCGCGCTCTACTGCATCCCGACGGAAGATAGGGGTAGTCTCAGACGGACTACATAAGTTACCGCTTAGTAATGTCGGCCGCCTCAGGAGCCCCAATGCAACTCGCCGCGATCATCGTGTCGCTGGTCCTGATCGTGGTCGGCGTGGCACTGTTCGGCCGCGCCCTCCTCCAGATCTTCAACCACCTGCGGCTGGGCCAGCCCGTGCCCGCCGGTACGCGGACCAACGATCCCGCACAACGCACCGTCACGCTGGCCAAGGAGTTCGTCGGCCACACGCGGATGAACCGGTGGGGCGTCGTCGGTGTGGCGCACTGGTTCGTGGCGGTGGGCTTCCTGACCCTGCTGCTGACGATCGTCAACGCCATCGGGCAGCTGTTCAAGGCCGACTGGATCCTGCCGGTCCTCGGCGACTGGGCGCCGTACAACGTCTACGTCGAGTTCATGGGCACGATGACGGTCGCCGGCATCCTCGCCCTGATCGTGATCCGCCAGCTGAGCCACCCGCGCAAGCCGGGCCGCAAGTCCCGCTTCGCCGGTTCCAACTTCGGCCAGGCGTACTTCGTCGAGACCGTCATCCTCATCGTCGGCGTCTGCATCTTCATGCTGCACGCCCTCGAAGGCGCCCAGCACCACGTCGACGGCTACGAGGCGTCCTTCTTCATCTCCTACCCGGTGGTGTCGTGGCTGGAGGGCATGGACGTCTCCACGCTCCAGAACCTCACCTACTTCTTCGCCGGCCTGAAGATCGCCACCTCCTTCATCTGGATGATCACGGTCGCCCTGAAGACCGACATGGGCGTGGCCTGGCACCGCTTCCTGGCCTTCCCGAACATCTGGTTCAAGCGCAACGCCACCGGTGAGACCTCCCTCGGCGCCCTGCTGCCGATGACCTCCGGCGGCAAGCCGATCAACTTCGAGGACCCGGGCGAGGACGACGTCTTCGGCGTCTCCCAGGTCGAGCAGTTCTCCTGGAAGGGCCTGCTGGACTTCTCCACCTGCACCGAGTGCGGTCGCTGCCAGTCGCAGTGCCCCGCCTGGAACACCGGCAAGCCGCTCTCCCCGAAGCTGCTCATCATGAGCCTGCGGGACCACGCGCACGCCAAGGCGCCGTACCTGCTGGCCGGCGGCGGCAAGACCATGGAGGGCGAGGAGAAGGCGTCCGAGGAGCAGCTGAAGGACGTCCCCGCCGCCGCTCTCGCCGAGGCCGAGCGCCCGCTGATCGGCACCGCCGAGGAGAACGGCGTCATCGACCCGGACGTCCTGTGGTCCTGCACCACCTGCGGCGCCTGCGTCGAGCAGTGCCCGGTGGACATCGAGCACGTCGACCACATCGTCGACATGCGCCGCTACCAGGTCATGATCGAGTCCGCGTTCCCGTCCGAGGCGGGCACGATGCTCAAGAACCTGGAGAAGAAGGGCAACCCCTGGGGCCTGGCCAAGAAGCAGCGCCTGGAGTGGACCAAGGAGGTCGACTTCGAGGTCCCGGTCGTCGGCAAGGACATCGAGGACCTCACCGAGGTCGAGTACCTGTACTGGGTCGGCTGCGCCGGCGCCCTTGAGGACCGCGCCAAGAAGACCACCAAGGCCTTCGCCGAGCTGCTGCACATCGCGGGCGTCAAGTTCGCGATCATGGGCGGCGACGAGAAGTGCACCGGTGACTCCGCCCGCCGCCTCGGCAACGAGCCCCTGTTCCAGGAGCTCGGCATGGAGAACGTGATGGCCCTGAACACGGCGTTCGGCGAGGAGCTGGACGACGAGGGCAAGGTCGTCCCGGAGTCCGCGAAGCCGAAGTCGGCGAAGAAGATCGTCGCCACCTGCCCGCACTGCCTCAACACGCTCGGCAACGAGTACCCGCAGCTCGGCGGCGACTACGAGGTCATCCACCACACCCAGCTGCTCCAGCACCTGGTGGACGAGGGCAAGCTGATCCCGGTCACCCCGGTCGAGGGCATCATCACCTACCACGACCCGTGCTACCTGGGCCGCCACAACAAGATCTACACGCCCCCGCGCGAGATCATCGGCAAGGTCCCGGGCCTGCGCAACGAGGAGATGCACCGCCACAAGGAGCGCGGCTTCTGCTGCGGCGCCGGCGGCGCCCGGATGTGGATGGAAGAGCGCATCGGCAAGCGCATCAACAACGAGCGCGTCGACGAGGCCCTGTCCCTGAACCCGGACATCGTCTCCACCGCCTGCCCGTTCTGCCTGGTCATGCTGACCGACTCGGTCAACGGCAAGAAGAACGACGGCAAGGCCAAGGAGTCCATCCAGGTCGTGGACGTCGCCCAGCTGCTCCTCGACTCCGTCAAGACGCCGGTCGACCCGGCGGGCGAGACCGAGTCGGAGAGCGAGCCGGAGCCGGAGCCGGTGAAGTAGCTCCTCCCGCAGACGTACGGCGCCCCCTGACCCGCACAGGCAGGGGGCGCCGTCGTACGTCCGTCAGGCGCCCTTCGGGGCCGCCTGCTGCACCACCTCGAAGGACCACAGGGTCGAGCCGGAGGCCGCCGGCTTCGGGCGCTCGCCGCCCTCGCCGCCGCCCTGGTGCGCGGACTTCATCGGTCCCTCCATCCAGGCCTGGAACGACTCCTCGTCACGCCAGCGCGTGTACACGAGGTACTGGTCGGTGCCCTCGACGGGGCGCAGCAGCTCGAACCACTCGAAGCCGTCGGAGCTCTCCACCGCGTGGGCCCGCGAGGCGAACCGCTTCTCCAGCACCTCCCGCTGCTCGGCGGGCACGGTCAGCACGTTGATCTTCACTACGCTCATGACCCCATCCTGGCCCATGCCCCGGCGGTGCCGCACGGCACTCGCGACCGCTGCGCCGGCCGGGCGGCCGACCGGGGTACGACGGCCATGACGCCACCGTCGGCCCGCGGTGCCGCGGCCGTCCGGTTCCCCCTCGGACGGCGCGCTCGGCGGCCCCGCGTGCGGGTGGGCGAGGATGTCGCAGCGGTACCCCGCCGGCCGTCGTCGCACGGACGGTCGGACCACCGGGTGCGGCCCGCGATCAGGACCGTGCCTGCTCCTCGGCCTCGCCCTCCGGCGACACCCCGGCCGTCCCCACCCGCAGTTGCTCGGTGATCTGGACGAACGCGGCGCGCAGGTGTTCCGGGATGCCCAGGGCCGCCGCCGCCTGCTCGGCGGAGAGAGCCGCCGCTCCGGCCGGCGACGGCACGGCGGGCGGGGCGGGCGCCTGGGGCAGGTCCTCCTCCGTCAGCTTGCCGGACCGGATGAGGACGTCCCGGACGGGGACGTCCAGGGCGCGGGCGAGCCCCCGCATGGTGTCCAGGTCGGGCATGCTCTGCCGTTGCAGCAGACGGGTGACGGCCGCCCGGTGCACGCCCGCGTCCTCGGCGAGCTTGGTCTTGCCGCCGCCGCGCGGGCTGTCGATGTCGTAACCGCGCGCCCGCATCACGTCCTCGACCCAGCCGGCGAAATCCTCGATGTGCTCGGCATCGCTCTTCATCTGTGGTGCTCCCCTGTTCTTCGCTTCCCCCCGTGCTCACCTTAGCGTTCGCGCGCACGCGAAATCTGTGGGTGCGCGCACGCACAAGTAAGGATCCCGTGAAAGGGCAGAGGCGTCGACCCCATCCACCGAACCTCCCGGTCACGCCGCGTGTCCATTGCGTGCGCCTGCGCAACATGCGAAGCTATGTGCGCGCCCGCAACAAGCGGGCCCGGCAAGCCCGCCGGTGCGACCTTCCCGGCTCCCTGCCCGTCGGCCTCCCGTGCCGACCCCGCCCGTCGACACCGGCCCCACCGCCGACGAACCCGCCGACACACGATCGGAGTGCCCTTCCATGACTGTCCGCGCCGCCCGTCAGGACATCGCACGCGCCGCCCGCTGGATCGACATCCTCGCCCGCCAGTTCCCCGACCTGCTGGCGGAACTGGCCCCGGGCGGCGGTCGCACGGGCATCTCGGCCGGCCGCTCCCGCGGCGCAGGCGGCGGCGCGGGAGCCGCCCCGATCCGGCTCCACGTCTCCGACGCCCTGCGGGACATCACCGACGGCGTGACCGAACTGGAGGAGGCGGTACGGGACAAGCTCGGGCTCGGCCGTGCGCCGCGCGCCGACGTGCCGGAACGGCTGCGCCGTATCGCCCGGCTGCTGGACCGGATCGCAGACCACCCCGCCCTCGCGGCCCACGTGCTGGACGAGTGCCGGCGCATGGCCCGCCGCGGCGGCCGCACCCTCGGCGCACCGGAGGCGATGGTCCGCGTCGACGGCCGCTGCCCGTGGTGCGACTCGGTGTCCCTGCGCGCGGTGCCCGCCGCGCGGACCGTCCTCTGCGTCAACCCCGGCTGCCGGTGCACGGATCCGCAGTGCGCGTGCGCCGAGGACCCCGGTCACCGGCACAGCTGGGCGGAGTCGGCGTGGGCACGGCTCGCCCGGGAGTCCGGGGCGGACGCCGACGCGATCGCCGCACTGGTCGACGCCGCCGAGGCGGCGGAGGAGGCCGCCCGATGAGCCGTACGCCGAGCCGGCTGCTGCCCGCCGGGCCGACCCTGGTGACCGGACCCGCGGCCGCCGCCGAAGCGGGGGTCACGGCCGCGACCGTGCGCAAGTGGGTGCAGCTGGGCCGGCTGACCGCGGCCGGCAAGCAGGGCCGGGCCCACCTCTTCCGCCTGGAGGACGTCTTCGCCGCCGAGCGGGCCGCGCGGGGGCGGCCCGGCCGCAGCTGACCACGTCTCCCGTCCGACCGCCCCGTCGCACCCCCTGGTGCGGCGGGGCGGTCCGCGTTCCGGCGCAGCGCCACGCCCCTCCCGGAAACTAGATGTTGCGCTCGCGCTCGCAACGTGTCACAGTTGGTGCAGCGGCGGAGCTGTGCCCGGTGCCGGAAACGGACCGGACACCGGCCCGCCGCTTCGTCGTAGCCATTCGCAGCCATCCCCTCCGCGAAGGGAGGCCATCCCGTGGCCGATCCGACGGTCACCTTCCCCGACGTCGAACGACTCGTCGTCGACTACCTGAAGACCCGCGCCGAACTCGCCACCGCCACCGTGGACAACGTCCCGCCGAGCGGTTTCGACGGCACCCAGCAGGTCGTCCTGGTCTCCCGCTCCGGCGGGGCCTGGATCGACGACCAGCGTCTCGACCAGCCGCTGGTGGACTTCGAGGTCTACGGCCCCGACAAGACCACCGCGCACACCCTGGCCCTGAAGGTCCGCTCGGCACTCCTCACGCTGCGCGGCACCCTCTACGGCACGGCGCGCGTCACCGACGTCGTCGAGGCCGACGGCCCGCGCTGGCTGCCCGACTGGAACCGGTCGGCGGCCAACCGCTACTACTCCACGGTCCGGCTGCTCATCCACACGGCCTGAGCGCCGCCCCCGAACAGGCCCTGCCCGCCTTCCCGTGCACGGCAGGGCCTTCGTGCTGCCCGGACACCTCCCGGTGCCGGGCGATTCACCATCCACTCAGAGGAGTCACACATGGCTGGCAACAACGCCAACGAGATCCGCGTCGCCGGTACCGGCCGCATCCTGGTCGCCCCGGTCGGCACGGCCGCGCCGACCGACACCCCCCCCCCCCGGGCGGCGGCCGGGAAGGACCCGATCGGAAGAGCGGGGTGGAGGGTCAGAGTG
>NZ_JBEYXJ010000145.1:0-17046 GCF_040645015.1 Streptomyces sp. NPDC046881
GCGCGGGCCCGCCCGCCGAACCCCAAACACCGCACCCCCGCTGGCCCCGGGGCGGCCCCGGTGCCCGCCGGCGGGCCCCCCGGGGGGACCGTACCGCGGGGTGCCCGTCCGTCCGTGCCGCCGTCAGAAGCCGGCGATGGGATTGCGCAGGCTGCCGACCAGCTGGAGCGCCCCGGACGGGTCGGCGAGGTCCACCATCTGGCGGTTGTCGCGCAGCTGGAGGCGGTTGAGGCAGGACAGGGCGAACTCGGGGGCGAACATGTCGTACTGGCGGAACCTGTCGGCCAGTTCCGGGTTCGCCTCCTGGTACTCGCGGGTGACCTCGGCGACCGTGCGCCAGAAGTCGTCCTCCGCCAGGACGCCCTCGACGGCGAGGTGGGCGGCGAGGAAGCGGAAGAAGCAGTCGAAGACGTCCGTGAAGAGCGACAGCAGCTTCTTGTCCTCGGGGACCTCCACGCGGATCCGCCGCACCTCCGGCGGCAGGGCCGCGTCCGGGTCCATGACGGCGATCTCCTCGGCGATGTCCTTGTACACCGCCCGCTGCACGGCGCCGTCCTTCAGCACCAGGATGACGTTCTCGCCGTGCGGCATGAACACCAGGTCGTAGGCGTAGAAGCTGTGCAGCAGCGGGGTGTAGTAGGCCCGCAGGTACCGCCGCAGCCACTCGGCCGGCGTCAGGCCCGAGCGTTCGATCAGCGCGCCCGCGAGGGAGGCGCCCCGGTGGTCGACGTGCAGCAGGGAGGCCATGGTCGCGAGGGTCTCGCCGTCCCGCAGCGAGGGCACCGGGCTCTCCCGCCACAGCGCGGCCAGCATCTTGCGGTACGGCGAGTAGCGGTCGGTGGCCCGCTCGTACTCCAGGTGCCGGTAGCCGACGGCGGCCCGCTCCCGGATGATCGTCAGACCGGTGGACCTCAGCACCGGGTCACTGTCGATCAGCCGGGCCAGCCAGTCGTTGATCGCCGGCGTGGCCTCCATGTAGGCGGCCGACAGACCGCGCATGAAACCCATGTTGAGCACCGACAGGGCCGTCTTCACGTAGTGCTTGTGCGGGGCGCTGGTGTTGAAGAAGGTCCGGATCGACTGCTGGGCCAGGTACTCGTCGTCGCCCTCGCCGAGACAGACCAGCAGCCCGCGGGCCACCTCGGCGGCGAACGTGACGCTCAGCTTGTTCCACCACTGCCAGGGGTGGACCGGGATGAACAGGTACGCGGCCGGGTCCAGGCCCCGGTCGGTGAGGACGGCACGGAACCGCTCCACCGTCTTCTCGCCCAGCTCGTCCCGCAGGAACGACTCGTACTCGATCCCGGCGCCGGCCGTGAACGCGGCCCGTGAGCGGTGCGCGGCCAGCCACACCAGCCGGACCGGGCTCGCCGTCTCGGGGGCGTACGACAGGTACTCGTGGATGCCGAAGCCGAGCCGCCCGTTGTTCGCGACGAAGCACGGGTGGCCCTCGGTCATCCCGGTCTCGACGTCCTGGAAGCCGCTGCGGGCCAGCTCGGCGGAGGTCACCTGCGGCTTGGTGAGCTTGTAGCAGGTGCCCGACAGGGTCGAGGAGATCTCCTCCAGGTACACCGGCAGGATCTCGTCGCTCAGGCCGAGGGAGTCCTTCAGTTCGATGAAGAAGTCCAGCGCGGCCAGCGGGAGTTCCTCGCCGTCGCGGTGCCGGGTGAGGGATCCGGGGTCGATCTGCCAGTGGTCCAGGGCCCGCCGCACGGCCCGGAACCGGTAGCGGGTGAGCCCGTCGTCGCTGCGGACGACGTACCCGTCGCCGTCCTCCTGCGGGGTGATCAGCCGCTCGTGCGCGAACTCGGCGAGCGCCTTGCGCAGCAGCAGCCGGTTGGCGGTCGCCCAGCGCTCGGGGGACAGGTGGGCAACGGCGTCGGCGAGGGTCATGCGGTCACCGCCTTCTCGAACTGTTCGCGGGTGCAGAAGCTCAGCAGGGCCCGCTTCTCCGGCTTGTCGATCTCCCGCTCGGGCACGAACCCGACGGCCGCGTTCAGGGCGTGCACGGCCGTGTTGCGGACGTCCGGCTCGACGACGACCCGCTGCACCGAGGGGTCCTCGAAGAGACGGAACATCACGGCGGTGATGACGGCCCTGGTGAACCCGTGCACGGGGGTGTCGGTGGCCGGGGTGAGGAAGTGCATGCCGACGTCGCCCGACCGCGGCTCGTACAGCCCGGCCAGCTCCCGGTGCGCGGGGTCGTACTTCTCCATCAGGAAGGCGGGGGTGCCGCCGAGCAGCCCGAGCAGCGCGTCGTGGTGCTCGTCGGCCGCGATCTCCATGTAGGCGCGCTCGACGTCCTCCAGCCGCGCGTCCTGCATCATCCAGAAGGCCGCCTTGGGGTGGGTGACCCAGGAGTGCAGCAGCTCGGCGTCCGTCAGCGGGTCGACGGGGCGGAACGTGAAGGCCGGGGGTGTGCTGGTCATACCGCGAACTCCTGGAATGCGATGGTCTTCTCGACCGGGTAGTACTCCGTGCCGAGCAGCTCACGGATGATGCAGGCGTTCCGGTACGCGCCCATGCCCAGGTCGGGACTGGTGATGCTGTGCGTGTGGACGCCGGCGTTCTGGAGGAAGACCCCGCGGCCGGTGACGTCGATGGCGTAGTTGCGGGCGACGTCGAAGCGGCCGTGCCCGTCGAAGAGCAGGCGGTCGCGGACCGGGTCCAGGAAGGCCGGCGGGGTGTAGTGGTAGCCGGTGGCCAGGACCAGGCCCTCGGTGCGGATCTCGAAGTCCTTGCCCTGTTCGTCCTGGTGGAAGCCGAGCGTGTACGTGCCGTCCTGGTACGCCGCCGTGCGCAGCGTGGAGTTGGTGAGCAGCCGGGTGGGCACCGGGCGGTCGCCGCTCTCGACGTTCTTCTGGTACAGCAGGTCGAAGATCGAGTCGACGAGGTCCGAGTTGATGCCCTTGAACAGGCCCTTCTGCTGCTTCTCCAGCCGGTAGCGGGTCTCCTCGGGCAGCGCCCGGAAGTAGTCGATGTAGTCCGGGGAGGTCATCTCCAGGGTCAGTTTGGTGTACTCCAGCGGGAAGAACCGCGGGGAACGCGTGACCCAGTTGAGCTGGTAGCCGTGGACGTCGATCTCGGAGAGCAGCTCGAAGTAGATCTCGGCCGCGCTCTGCCCGCTGCCGACGATCGTGACGGACTTCTTCTTCAGCAGCTCCGCCTTGCGGTGCATGTACCGGGAGTTGTGCAGGAAGTCCCCGCCGAGTCCCCGGCACGCCTCCGGCACGAAGGGGACCGTGCCGGTGCCGAGCACCAGGTGCCGCGCGCGGTAGGTGTCCCCGGCCCCGGTGCGGACGACGTACAGCTCGTCCTCGTACGTCACCTCGGTGACCGTGGTGCCGAAGCGGACGCTGCTCAGCTGCCCGGCGGCCCAGCGGCAGTAGTCGTCGTACTCGACCCGCAGCGGGTAGAAGTTCTCGCGTATGTAGAACGAGTACAGTCTGCCCTTCTCCTTCAGGTAGTTCAGGAAGGAGTACGGCGAGGTCGGGTCGGCCAGGGTGACCAGGTCCGACATGAACGGGGTCTGGAGGTGGGCGCCGTCCAGGAACATGCCGGCGTGCCACTCGAAGTCGGGCTTGGACTCCAGGAAGACGCCGTCCAGTTCGGCGATCGGCTCGGTCAGGCAGGCGAGGCCGAGGTTGAAGGGGCCGAGCCCGATCCCCACGAAGTCGTGGATCCGGTGCGGGGCTTCAGGACGCGCGGTCAAGGGACTCTCCCAGGTACTGCTCGGCATGGCCGGCGATCAGATCGAGGACGGCGGAGATGTCGTCCGCCTGTGTCTCGGGGTTGAGCAGGGTGAACTTCAGGTAGTGGCGGCCGGCCACCTTGGTGCCCGCGACCACGGCGTCACCGGAGGCGAACAGGGCCTTGCGGGCGTAGAGGTTGGCGCGGTCGATCTCGGCCGGGTCGGTGACGGCCGCCGGGATGTAACGGAAGACGAGGGTGGACAGGCTCGGCTCGACGACGACGTCGTAGCGGGGGTCGGCGGCCAGCAGCTTCCAGCCCTCCCGGGCCAGGTCGCACACCTCGTCGAAGAGCTGCCCGATGCCGTCGGCGCCCATCGTGCGCAGCGTCATCCACAGCTTGAGGGCGTCGAAGCGGCGGGTGGTCTGGAGGGACTTGTCCACCTGGTTGGGAATACGTTCCTGCACCATGCGGCGCGGGTTGAGGTACTCCGCGTGGTAGGTGGCGTGCCGCAGCGTGGCGGCGTCCCGGACCAGCACGGCGGAGGAACTGACCGGCTGGAAGAAGGACTTATGGTAGTCGACGGTGACCGAGTCGGCGCGCTCGATGCCGTCGAGGCGGTCCCGGTACTTCAGGGAGGCGAGCAGCCCGCAGCCGTAGGCCGCGTCCACGTGCATCCAGACGCCGTACTGGGCGCACAGCCCGGCGATCTCCGGCAGCGGGTCGATGGAGCCGAAGTCGGTGGTGCCGGCGGTGGCCACGACGGCCATCGGGACCAGACCGTCCCGCGTGCAGCGCTCCAGCTCGTGGGCGAGGGCGACCGTCTGCATGCGCTTGTCGTGGTCGACGGGGATCACCACGACGGCGTCCGGCCCGAGGCCGAGCAGTGTGGCGGACTTCTTCACGCTGAAGTGGCTGACCTCGGAGGCGAAGATCCGCAGTTTCGCGAGCGGGGACCCCTCGTCCCACCCTTCCCGCCCCGGCTTGGCCTCCTCCCGGGCCAGCAGCAGCGCCTGCAGGTTGGACTGGGTGCCGCCGGAGGTGAAGACGCCGTCGGCGGCCGGGCCGAGGCCGATGCGGGCGGCCGTCCAGTCGATCAGTTTGCGCTCGATGAGGGTGCCGCCGGCCGACTGGTCCCAGGTGTCCAGCGAGGAGTTGACCGCGGAGAGCACGGCCTCGCCGAGCACTGCCGGGATGACGACCGGGCAGTTGAGGTGGGCGAGGTAGCGGGGGTGGTGGAAGTAGACCGCGTCGCGGAGGTAGACGTCCTCCAGCTCGTCCAGCACGGCGGCGGTGTTGCCCAGCGGGCGGTCCAGGTCGATCGCGTCGATGGCGGGGGAGAGGGCGTCCACGGTGACGCCGGTGAACGGACGGTCGGTGGTGGCGAGTTTGGCCGCCACCCGCTCGACTCCTTCGGTCACGGAGCGGCGGTAGTGCTCCGCGGTGAGGCCATTGAGCAGGTGCGAGCGCATGTGGGGGTCCTCCGAGGGGACGGTCCGTCGGGATCAACTTAGGTTAGCCTAACCTAACTTCCGCGGTTCGAGGCGCACCTGTCCGCAACCGGTGTCCCGGAAGGGGGTGCGCCCGGTGCTACTCCGCGGCCCGGAGCTGTTCCTCCGTCATGCCCTGCCGCCAGTAGCCGACGAAGGTGACGCGCCGCCGGTCCACCCCGCGCTCGCCGACGAAGTGCCGCCGCAGCGCCTTGACCTGGCCGGACTCGCCCGCGAGCCACACGTACGCCCGCTCGGCGCCGGTGAGGTGGGCGGCCCGTACGGCGTCGACGGCCATGGGGGACCCGTCGTGCCGTACGAGCCACGTGATCTCCGCGTCCGCCTCGGTGCGCACGTCCTGGACGTCACCGGCGTGCGGCACCTCCAGCCAGGCCCGGACCCGGGTGCCGGCGGGCAGGGCCTCCAGGATCGCGGTCGCGGCCGGTACGGCGGTCTCGTCGCCGCACAGCACGACGAGCCCGGTGTCCTCGGGCGGGCGGAACCGGATCGCCCGGTTGTCGGCGACGGCGGGCCCGAGCAGCAGCACCCGGTCGCCGGCGGCGGCCCGCGCGGCCCAGCGGGAGGCCGGTCCGGCGGGCGTGGCGGCCCCCGGCTCGACGCCGTGCAGCGCGAAGTCGATGTCGATCTCGTCGGGGTCCCGGCGCAGCGCCCTGAGCGTGTACGAGCGCATCACGGCCCGTACGTCGTCCGGGAGTTCCCGCCAGCCCTGCCACCAGCCGTCGCCCAGCTCCAGCGGAACGACGGGTTCGCTCTGTCCGGGGTGCGGCAGGAAGAGCGACAGGGACTGGTCCCGCCCGTCGGAGTGGAAGGCGTGCAGATCGGCTCCGCCGAAGGTGACCCGGACCAGAGACGGACCGAGCCGCCTCGTCCGTACGACCTGGAGAGCGAAGAAACGGAACGGGGCGGCTACGGCCGTCGTCATGTGGGCTCCTGAGAGTGGGGGTCAGGGCTCTGTCGGGGTCAGCTGACCTTCTTGGCCTTCTCCAGGGCCTCGGCCAGGTTCGTCAGCAGCGGCACGCACTTGTCGTACGACAGGATCGGCTCGGGGGAGCGGGGGATGACCTGCCCGGCCTTGACCGCGGGCAGCTTCTTCCAGGTGGCCTTGGTGATGTCGGCGGGCTGGATGGCCGAGGAGCGGTCGTCCATCATGATGATGTCGGCCCGGTACTTGTCGACGTTCTCCCAGCTGAGGGACTCGTACCAGCCGCCCTGCTCCTTTGCGCTCTCCGGCGGCTCCACGAAGTTCACGCCGAGGGCCTTGAAGTACTCCAGGTCGATGGAGAGGTTGGTGCCCGAGACGTAGAACAGCTGGTCGCTCGCGGAACCGGCCATCACCTTGAGGCCGGGCTTGGCCTTGGCGGCCGCGCGCAGCCGGGCGGCCGCGTCCTCGAAGCGCTTCTTGGCGTCGGTGACCTTCGCGGCCTTCATGTCCGCGCCGAGCGACTCGGCGAGGTCCCACATGCGCTGCAGCGGCTGGGTGAGCTGGCGGTCGTAGACGGAGATGCCGACGCTGGGGGCCAGCTGGGCGATCTTCTTCTTCGACTCCTCGGGGACGTACCAGAGGGTGCCGGCGTCGTCGAACATCGTGGTGACGAGCACGTCCGGGGCGAGGGAGGCGTACTTCTCGATGCTGAACTGGCCCCAGGCGTTGCCCAGGACCGTCACCTTGCTGATGTCCATGTCGCCGGCCTGGACGTCGGGCTTGCCGGCGGTGGTCCTCGTCGGGCCGAAGACACCCTTCACCTGGATGCCGTAGTCGTACAGCGCGGCGCCGGCACCGGTGAACGCGACGATGTTCGCGGGGACCTTGTCCAGCTTCACGGTCGTGCCGCGGTCGTCCTTGAAGGACCAGGGGCCGGACTTCCCGCCCTTCGCCCCCGCGTCCGAGCCACTGTCTTTGCCCTTGTCGTCCCCGCAGGCGGCGAGCGCGGCACCGAGACCGAGGGCGCCGCCGGCGGCGAGCAGGCCGCGGCGAGTGAGGTGGGTGGCACGGGCAAGGGGCATGGGTATGACTGCTTTCGACCGGGGCGAAGCGCCCGCCGGACAAGTTCCAAGGTAGGTTAGCCTAACCTCAGCTGATGTCCAGAGCGCTCCCGGCCGCCCGCCCGTCCGGTGCGGGGCCTGCGGAAGGCCTTCGGGGCCCGGGAGTTGGCGGTACGGCGGACAGACCGGGGGCCGCGCGGCTACAGTCGGCACTGCACGGCCGGCACAGCCGGCTGCGACGGGAATGGGTCCGACGTCCCTTTCGGGCGTGGCGGCCGGCACAGCCGACGCCGCGTCAATCGCGACAACCGCATACACGGCCTGTACGTCGGCAGGGCCTCAGTTGGTCATCCGAAATTCCGGGTGGTCGGCCTGAGACACCTGCCCTCCAGCATGCGGTTCGCCCTCGGCTCGGCCACCCTCCGGCGCGGGAGGAACCCGAGCGTGGATCTGCAGATCATCCTGGTGATTCTGGGCACGGCAGGCGTCGTGTCCGCGGCCCTGTCCGCCCTGTAGGGGCTCCTGGACCAGGTGCCCGACGTGATCCGCTCCTGGCGCCGCGTCGTGGCCGAGGCCCGGCGCACCCGTGCGGACGACGGCGGTGACGGCGCACGGTGACACGGGACCGGCAGCCGTGCGGTGCCGGTCCCGTGCGGGGCTCAGCTCACCAGGCCCAGTTCGCGGGCGATCAGCATGCGCTGGACCTCGCTCGTGCCCTCGCCGATCTCCAGGATCTTGGAGTCGCGCCACATGCGGGCCACCGGGTACTCGTTCATGAAGCCGTAGCCGCCGTGGATCTGGGTGGCCTCGCGGGCGTTGTCCACGGCGACCGTGGAGGAGTGCAGCTTGGCCAGGGCCGCCTCCTTCTTGAAGGGTTCGCCGGCCACCAGGCGGCTGGCCGCGTCGCGCCAGGCCAGACGGGCCGTGTGGGCCTTCATCTCCATGTCGGCGATCTTGAACTGGATGGCCTGGTTGGCGCCGATGGGCCTGCCGAACGCGTGGCGTTCCCTGGCGTACTTCACCGACTCGTCCACGCAGCCCTGCGCCAGGCCCGTGGCGAGGGCGGCGATCGCGATGCGGCCCTCGTCCAGGATGCGCAGGAACTGGGCGTAGCCGCGGCCCTGTTCGCCCAGCAGGTTGGCGGCGGGCACCCGGACGTCGGCGAAGGACAGCTCACGGGTGTCGGAGGCGTTCCAGCCGACCTTCGAGTACGGCGCCGCCACCGTGAAGCCCGGCGTGCCGGACGGGACGATGATCGCCGAGATCTCCGGCCTGCCGTCCGGCTTGCGGCCGGTCACCGCGGTCACCGTCACCAGGCCCGTGATGTCCGTACCGGAGTTGGTGATGAAGCACTTCGTGCCGTTGATCACCCACTCGTCGGTGTCCGGGTCCAGGCGGGCCGTGGTACGGGTCGCCCCGGCGTCGCTGCCGCCGTCCGGCTCGGTCAGGCCGAACGCGCCCAGGATCTCGCCGGAACAGAGCCGGGGCAGCCACTGCCGCTTCTGCTCCTCCGTGCCGAAGAGGTGGATCGGCATCGCACCCAGCGACACCCCCGCCTCCAGCGTGATGGCCACCGAGGAGTCGACGCGGGCCAGCTCCTCCAGCACGAGGCCCAGGGCCAGGTAGTCGCCGCCCATCCCGCCGTACTCCTCGGGGAACGGCAGCCCGAACAGGCCCATGCGGCCCATCTCCCGGACGATCTCGTACGGGAACTCGTGCCGCTCGTAGAAGTCGCCGATCTTCGGCGCCACGACGTCGTGCGCGAACTGCTCGACCGTACGGCGGAGTTCCTCCAGCTCGGGGCTGAGGCGGTGGTCCATGCTGATCACTGGTCCTTGTGGGAGAGAGCGCGGACGGTACGGGACGGGCTGGGCCGGCCCAGCTGTTCGGCCATCCACACGCTGGTGGCGGTCAGACGGCCGAGGTCGACCCCCGTCTCGATGCCGAGTCCGTGCAGCATCCAGACGAGGTCTTCGGTGGCGAGGTTGCCGGTGGCGGACTTGGCGTACGGGCAGCCGCCGAGCCCGCCCGCGGAGGCGTCGACCGTGGTCACGCCGTGCTGCAGCGCGGCCAGCGTGTTGGCCAGCGCCTGGCCGTAGGTGTCGTGGAAGTGCACGCCGATCACGTTCGTCGGCACGCCCTCCTCGTTCAGCAGGGAGAGCAGTTCGAGCACATGGCCCGGGGTCGCCACCCCGATCGTGTCGCCGAGGCTCAGCTCGTCGCAGCCCATGTCCCGCAGGGCCGTGCAGACGCGGGCCACCTGGTGCAGCGGCACCGCGCCCTCCCACGGGTCGCCGAAGCACATCGACACATAGCCGCGCACGTGCACGCCCCGGTCCTTGGCCTGTCGCACCACCGGCTCGAACACCGCCAGCGACTCGTCCAGCGTGCGGTTGAGGTTGGCCTTCGCGAAGGACTCGGTGGCGCTGGCGAACACGGCGACGCGCCCGGCGCCGAGGGCCAGCGCCCGGTCCAGCCCGCGCTGGTTGGGCACCAGCACCGGCAGGTCGGCGTCCAGCTCCCGGACCAGCGGGAACAGCTCCTCGGCGTCCGCGAGCTGGGGCACCCACTTGGGGTGCACGAAGCTCGTCGCCTCGATCGTGGTCAGGCCCGCGCCGGCCAGCCGGCGGATGAACTCCGCCTTCACCGCCGTCGGCACGGCCGTCTTCTCGTTCTGCAGTCCGTCGCGTGCGCCGACCTCGTGGATCCGCACCCGCGCGGGCAGATCCGGGGCCGGCACGACCATGGGCAGTCCCTCGGCGGTCACTGCGCCACCTCCTCGTGCGGTGCGATGACGGCCAGCACCTGGTCCATGGCGACCGTGGTGCCCGGCGTCACGTCCAGCTCGGCGACCGTGCCGGCGTGCGGGGCGGAGATGACGTGCTCCATCTTCATCGCCTCCACGACCAGCAGGCTCTGCCCGGCGGCGACCTCGTCCCCGACGGCCACCTTCACCACCGTCACCGTGCCGGGCATGGGCGCGGTCAGCGAGTCGGCGCCCGCGTGGGCCGAGCGGTTCAGGGACGCGGCGACCGGGTCGTGGTCGCGCACGTGCCAGGCGTCGCCGTCGCGGCCCAGCCAGTCGCCGGCGCGGCGGAAGGTGTGCCGGACGCCGTCGAGGGTGACGGACACCCGGTCCCCGGTGACCGTGTGGACACCGCGGGGCGTGTGGGTCACCGGGTCCTGCACCCGCAGCGGGAAGGACGGCGGCTTCGGGGTGCCGCCCAGCCGCCAGCCGCTCGGCACCGAGAAGGGGTCGGTCCAGCCCTCCGCGCGCGGTTGCAGCGCGGCGAGCCGCACGGCCGCCGCCGCCTCGTACACCTCCTCCGGCACCTCGGCGGGGACCAGCTCGTCCACCACCCGCTCGACCAGACCGGTGTCCAGCTCGCCCGCCACCACCGCCGGATGGGCCAGCAGCCGACGCAGGAAGCCCGCGTTGGTCTGCACGCCCAGCGTGACCGTCTCCGCGAGGGCCGCCCGCAGCCTGCGCAGCGCCGTCGCGCGGTCGGGGCCGTAGGCGATCACCTTGGACAGCATCGGGTCGTAGAGGCTGCCCACCTCGGTGCCCTCGCTCAGCCCGGAGTCGGTGCGGACGCCGTCGCCCTGCGGCTCGTCCAGCAGCAGCACCGTGCCGCCGGACGGCAGGAACCCGCGCGCGGGGTCCTCGGCGCAGATCCGGGCCTCCACGGCGTGCCCGGTCAGGCGCAGGTCCTCCTGCGCGAAGCCCAGCCGCTCCCCGGCCGCCACCCGCAGCTGCCACTCGACCAGGTCGAGCCCGGTGACGAGTTCGGTCACCGGGTGCTCCACCTGGAGACGGGTGTTCATCTCCATGAAGTAGTACGACGACGGGTCGCCGCCCGGGACGATGAACTCCACCGTGCCCGCGCCCCGGTACCCGCACGAGCGGGCCGCCTGCACGGCCGCCGCGCCCATCGCGGCCCGCGTCCCCTCGTCCAGCAGGACGCTCGGCGCCTCCTCGATGATCTTCTGGTGGCGCCGCTGGAGGGAGCACTCGCGCTCGCCGAGGTGGACCACGTTGCCGTGGCCGTCGGCCAGCACCTGGATCTCGATGTGCCGGGGCCGGTCGACCCACCGCTCCACCAGCAGGGTGTCGTCGCCGAAGGAGGCGCGGGCCTCGCGGCGGGCGGCGGCGATCTCCTCCTCCAGCACGCTCATGTCCCGCACCAGCCGCATGCCCTTGCCGCCACCGCCGGCGGACGGCTTCAGCAGCACGGGCGCGCCCAGCTCGCGGGCCGCCGCCGCCAGTTCGGGGTCACGCCCGCCGGGCACGACCGGCACCCCGGCCGCCTTCACCGTCTCCTTGGCGCGGATCTTGTCGCCCATGAGCGCGATCGCGTCGGCCGGCGGGCCGATGAAGACCAGCCCCGCCTCCTCGCACGCGCGCGCGAAGCCCGCGTTCTCGGCGAGGAAGCCGTACCCCGGGTGGACGGCCTGGGCGCCGGTGCGGGCGGCGGCCTCCAGCAGCCGCTCCACCGACAGGTAGCTCTCGGCGGCCGGCGCCGGGCCGATCCGTACCGCCGTGTCGGCCTCCCGGACGTGCCGTGCGTCGGCGTCGGCGTCGGAGAAGACCGCCACCGAGCGCACGCCCAGCGAGCGGAGCGTACGGATGACGCGTACGGCGATCTCGCCCCGGTTGGCCACCAGCACTGTGTCGAACACGGTTCCCCTCCTCACATCCGGAAGATGCCGAACTGGGGATCTCCCAGCGGCGCGTTGGCGCAGGCCGTCAGGGCAAGGCCGAGGACCTGACGGGTGTCCAGCGGGTCGATCACGCCGTCGTCCCACAGGCGGGCGGTGGCGTAGTAGGCGTTGCCCTGGCGCTCGTACTGCGCGCGGATGGGCGCCTTGAAGGCCTCTTCCTCCTCGCCGGGCCACTCCTCTCCGCGCGCTTCCAGCTGGTCGCGCTTGACGGTGGCCAGGACGCTGGCGGCCTGCTCGCCGCCCATGACGGAGATCTTGGCGTTGGGCCACATCCACAGGAAGCGCGGCGAGTAGGCCCGGCCGCACATCGAGTAGTTGCCCGCGCCGTAGGAGCCGCCGACGACGACCGTCAGCTTCGGTACGCGCGTGCAGGCCACCGCGGTCACCATCTTGGCGCCGTGCTTGGCGATGCCGCCCGCCTCGTAGTCCTTGCCGACCATGAAGCCGGAGATGTTCTGCAGGAACACCAGCGGGATGCCGCGCTGGTCGCACAGCTCGATGAAGTGGGCGCCCTTCTGGGCGGACTCGGCGAACAGGATGCCGTTGTTGGCCACGATCCCGACCGGGTGGCCGTGGATCCGGGCGAACCCGGTGACCAGGGTCTGCCCGAACTCGCTCTTGAACTCGGCGAACCGGGAGCCGTCGACCACGCGCGCGATGATCTCGCGGACGTCGTAGGGGGTGCGGGAGTCGACCGGGACGGCGCCGTACAGCCCGTAGGGGTCGACCTTGGGCTCCACGGACGGCTGGACGTCCCAGGGCAGGGAGCGCCGGGCGGGCAGCGTGGCCACGATGTTCCGGACGATCCGCAGGGCGTGCGCGTCGTCCTCCGCGAGGTGGTCGGTGACCCCGGAGACCCGGGAGTGCACCTCGCCGCCGCCCAGCTCCTCGGCGGTGACGACCTCGCCGGTGGCCGCCTTCACCAGGGGCGGCCCGCCGAGGAAGATCGTGCCCTGGTTGCGGACGATCACGGCCTCGTCGCTCATCGCCGGGACGTACGCCCCGCCGGCCGTGCAGGAGCCGAGGACGGCCGCGATCTGCGGGATGCCGGCGCCGGACATCCGGGCCTGGTTGTAGAAGATCCGGCCGAAGTGGTCCCGGTCCGGGAAGACCTCGTCCTGCATCGGCAGGAAGGCCCCGCCGGAGTCGACCAGGTAGACGCACGGCAGCCGGTTGTCCAGGGCCACCTCCTGCGCGCGCAGGTGCTTCTTCACCGTCATCGGGTAGTACGTGCCGCCCTTGACCGTGGCGTCGTTCGCCACGATCACGCACTCGCGCCCGCTGACGCGCCCGATGCCGGCGATCACGCCGGCGGCCGGTGCCTGCCCCTCGTACATCCCGTCGGCCGCGAGCGGGGCCAGCTCCAGGAAGGGCGAGCCCGGGTCGAGCAGCGTGTCCACCCTGTCCCTCGGCAGCAGCTTGCCGCGCGCGGTGTGCCGCGCCCGCGCCTTCTCGCCGCCGCCGAGGGCCGCCTCGGCCAGCTTGGCGCGCAACTCCTCCACGAGGGCGAGATGGGCCTGTTCATTGGCCCGCCAGGCCTCCGACGCGGGGTCTGCCGCGCTCGTCAGCTCCGGTGCCTCCTGCATCCTGCGGTCCCCTCACCTGGTGATCGAACCAGTTAATGAGCGTTAACCATTTCCATCAGGTTAACGACCGCTAACCTCGCTGTCTAGAATTGACCGCATGGTCACCAGAACCGACGCCACGACCCGCCGCGAGCAGATCCTCAAGGAGGCCGCCCGGCTCTTCGCCGAGCGCGGCTTCCATGGCGTCGGTGTCGACGAGATAGGCGCCGCGGTCGGCATCAGCGGCCCCGGTCTGTACCGGCACTTCCCGGGCAAGGACGCGATGCTCGCCGAGCTGCTGGTCGGCATCAGCGGGCAGCTGCTCACCGGTGCCAAGCGGCGGCTGGCCGAGGCCGGCGGGGTGCCGGCGACCCGCGTCCTCGACTCCCTGATCGAGGGCCACATCGACTTTGCCCTGGACGACCGCCCGCTCATCACCCTGCACGACCGCGAGCTGGACCGCCTGCGCGACAGCGACCGCAAGCTGGTGCGGCAGCTCCAGCGGCAGTACGTCGAGCTGTGGGTGGAGGTGGTCCGCGAGGTGTACCCCGGACTGACCGAGCCGGCCGCCCGCTCCGCCGTCCACTCGGTCTTCGGCCTGCTCAACTCCACCCCCCACCTCGGCCGCGCCGGCACGCTCCCCGGCCGCCAGACGACGGCGGTCCTGCTGCACCGGATGGCGCGGGGTGCGTTCGAAGCGGCCGGCCAGGAGTAGCGGGACCGGACCGTCGTCGCAGGTCAGTGGCGTGATCTGATGCTCCCCTGCACCGAGTGGAGGGGGGAGCCGTGGAGACCGACACGGCCCGTGGAAGAACGCGTACGAGAGTGCTGCGAGCGGTTGGCGCGCTCGTCGTCGCGGGGGCGCTGACGGCCGCGGCCGGAGGCGACCGGGCGCGGGACTACGCGCAGGGGCGCGGGCTGGCCGAGACCGGGAACGCGATCGGCTTCCCGCACGTCCGGGTCGGCACCGAGTACTGGGTGAGCATGCCGGTCCAGGAGAACGTGACCGGCCGGCCGCTCACGCTGCTGCGCACCGAGTGGCTGCACGTGCCGGCGGGCCTGCGGGTGCTGCGCTACGGCGTGGTCACGGTGGAGGAGACGGGCGGCCAGGGCCTGTTCGTCTCGGACGACGAGGACTTCGCGGACCTGGCCCCCGGGGTGCGGGTGCACGCCGTCCGGCCCATCCGCGTGCCGGCGCACGGCCGGGCGGACGCCTACGTGCTCGCCCGGGTCAGGGTGACCGGCCCCGTCCACGAGGATCTGTCCGGCTACCGCGTCCGGTACCGCCAGGGCGCCGTGACGTACCGGCAGGACCTGGACTGGGAAGCGGTCCTGCGGCTGCGGCCCGAGGGCGACCGGGCGTGACGAGCATTACGGCGGAACCCCTCTGGACGGGGTTCCGTACTCGCCGGTACGGTGAGTGAGCAAGCGCTTAGACATGCCGATGTCAGGTTCGTGGAGGTGGCGGCGTGCGCCGTACGGTGTTCAACGAGGATCACGAGGCGTTCCGGGAGACCCTTCGCGCCTTCATCGAGGCCGAGGTCGTCCCGGTGTACGACGAGTGGTTCGCCGCCGGCCAGGCGCCGCGCGACTTCTACTACAAGCTCGGCGAGCTGGGGGTCTTCGGCATCAGCGTGCCGGAGGAGTTCGGCGGCGCGGGCCTGGACACCCACAAGTTCGAAGCGGTCATCTACGAGGAGACCGCCCGCGCGGGCATCAACTTCGGCGGCTCCGGCGTGCACGTGCTGCTCGCCCTGCCCTACATCAAGATGCTCGCCACCGACGAGCAGAAGAAGCGCTACCTGCCCAAGTTCGTCACGGGCGAGGAGATGTGGGCCATCGCGATGACGGAGCCGGGCACCGGTTCCGACCTCGCGGGCATGAAGACCACCGCCAAGCTGAGCGAGGACGGCACGCACTACGTCCTCAACGGTGCCAAGACCTTCATCACCGGTGGCGTGCACGCCGACAAGGTGATCGTCTGCGCCCGCACCGCCGCGCCCACCGCCGAGGACCGCCGGCACGGCATCTCCCTGTTCGCCGTGGACACCAAGTCCGAGGGCTACTCCGTCGGCCGCAAGCTGGACAAGCTCGGCCTGCGCACCTCCGACACCGCCGAGCTGGCCTTCGTCGACGTCAAGGTCCCGGTCGAGGACCTGCTCGGCGAGGAGAACAAGGGCTTCTACTACCTCGGCCACAACCTGGCCTCCGAGCGCTGGGGCATCGCCTTCGGCGCCTACGCGCAGGCCAAGGCCGCCGTCCGGTTCGCCAAGCAGTACGTGCAGGAGCGCACGGTCTTCGGCAAGCCGGTCGCGCACTTCCAGAACACCAAGTTCGAGCTGGCCGCCTGCCAGGCCGAGGTGGACGCGGCCGAGGCCGTCGCCGACCGCGCCACCGAGGCGCTGGACGCCGGCGAGCTGACGCCCGCCGAGGCCGCCTCCGCCAAGCTGTTCTGCACCGAGGTCGCCCACCGCGTCATCGACCGCTGCCTCCAGCTGCACGGCGGCTACGGCTACATGAACGAGTACCCGATCGCCCGCCTGTACGCGGACAACCGCGTCAACCGCATCTACGGCGGCACCAGCGAGATCATGAAGACGATCATCGCCAAGGACATGGGCCTGTAAGGCCCACGACACCGACACGCGATCACTGGCCGGTACAACTGACGCCATGAGCCAGGCACTCCAGGATCTCCTCGATCTGCTCGACCTGGAGCAGATCGAGGAGAACATCTTCCGCGGACGGTCCCGCTCCGCCGTCGTCCCGCGCGTCTTCGGCGGGCAGGTCGCGGCGCAGGCGCTGGTCGCCGCGGGGCGGACGGTCCCCGCGGACCGGCCCGCCCACTCCCTGCACGCGTACTTCCTGCGCCCCGGGGACCCGGGCGCGCCGATCGTCTACACCGTGGACCGCATCCGGGACGGCCGGTCCTTCACCACCCGCCGGGTGGTCGCCGTCCAGCACGGCAAGCCGATCTTCCACCTCTCGGCCTCCTTCCAGGCGTACGAGGAGGGACTGGAACACCAGGCGCCCATGCCCGCCGCACCCGACCCGGCGACCCTGCCCACCTCCCACGAGCGGCTGCGCGGCTACGGCCACCTGGCGCCCGAGGTGGTGGAGCGGTTCCTGGAGGCGCGCGAGGCGATCGACCTGAGGTACGTGGACGAACCGCCGTACGGGCAGTACGGCGAGCCGCGCGAGCCGCACTCCCAGGTGTGGTTCCGCACCAACGGCAAACTCGACGACGACCCCCTGCTGCACGTCGTCCTCGCCACCTACGTCTCCGACATGACCCTGCTCGACTCGGTGCTGCTCGCGCACGGGCGCGGCGGCTGGGCCGTCGGGGACGTCGTCGGGGCGTCCCTGGACCACGCGATGTGGTTCCACCGGCCCTTCCGCGCCGACGAATGGCTGCTGTACGACCAGGAGTCGCCGTCCGCGCACGGCGGCCGCGGCCTCGGTCAGGCCCGCATCTACACCCAGGACGGACGGCTCGCCATCTCGGTCATCCAGGAGGGCGTGGTCCGCGTTCCGCGGTGACGGCCCCTGCCCGGCCGCACACGCCGAGAGGCGGG
>NZ_JBEYXJ010000146.1:0-16935 GCF_040645015.1 Streptomyces sp. NPDC046881
GGTGCGGCGCAGGTCGACGCGGCGCAGCAGGTCCAGCGCGACGTCGTAGGGGCGGGGCCGCCACAGATCGTCGACCAGCACGGACAGGGCGATCACCCGCGGGGCCGGCCGGCCGGAACCGGTTCCGGTGTGACCCGGTGCCGTCACCGCGCCGCCAGGTACTCCGGCAGCTCGATGCCGGGCGCCAGGTCGGCGTTGCGGACCGGTGCGTCGTAGCCCTTGCGGAGCGGGACGACCCCGGCCCAGTGCGGCAGGGAGAGGTCCTCCGGCTCGTCGTTGGCGCCGCCGGTGCGGACCTTGGCGGAGACCTCCTCCAGGTCCAGGCGGATGACGGCCGTGGCGGCCAGCTCCTTCCTGTTCGCGGGCCGGGAGTCGGCGGCCCGGCCGGGCACGACGTGGTCGACCAGCGCGTCCAGGGCGATGCGCCGCTCCTCGGGGTCGGTGACCTCGTGCGCGGTCCCGTGCACCACGACCGAGCGGTAGTTGATCGAGTGGTGGAAGGCGGAACGGGCCAGCACCAGTCCGTCGACATGGGTGACCGTCAGGCACACCGGCAGGCCCGGGTCGGTGGTGCCGGCCATCCGCAGCGGCCGGGATCCGGTGGAGCCGTGGACGTAGAGCCGCTCGCCGACCCTGCCGTACAGGGTCGGCAGCACCACCGGGGCGCCGTCGCGGACGAAGCCGAGGTGGCAGACGTACCCCTCGTCCAATATCGCGTGCACCAGCTCCTTGTCGTACGACGCCCGGTCCGCGGAGCGCGTGGGCACGGTCCGGTCGGTCGGTGAGTAGGCGGCGGCCCGGGTGTCCTCGGTCGTGCGCTGCACGGCGGTCCCTCCATTTGCGGTGAGTTTTGTACTAGTGCATACTTGGCTTTGTGCTAGGAGAGTATCGGATCGAAGGGCGGGGCGCAGCCGAGATCGCGGCCGGCGTCGAACGGGCGGTCGGTGCCGGGGAGCTGCAACCGGGCCAACCCCTGCCGCCCATGCGGGAGTTGGCGGCCCACCTGGGCGTGAACCCGAACACGGTGGCCGCCGCCTATCGCATCCTGCGGGAACGCGGGGTGATCGAGACGGCCGGCCGCCGGGGCAGCCGGGTCCGCCCCAAGCCGGCCACCACCGGGCGCGAGGAGCTGCGCGTGGAGGTGCCGCCCGGGGGCCGTGACCTGTCCACGGGCAACCCGGACCCGGCCCTGCTGCCGCGGCTCGCCCCGGCCCTCGCCGCGGCGGCCGAGCAGGGCGACCGCCGGCCCGTCCGCTACGGCGACGACCCGGTGGACGCGGACCTCGCCCGCATCGCCCGCGCCGAACTCGACGCCGACGGGGTGCCCGCGGGCCCGCTGACCGTGACCTCCGGCTCCCTCGACGCCATCGAACGCGTCCTCACCGCGCACCTCAGGCCCGGTGACACGGTCGCCGTCGAGGACCCGGGCTGGGGCAGCCTCCTCGACCTCGTCCCCGCGCTGGGTCTGCACACGGTCCCGGTCGGCGTGGACGACGACGGACCGCGCGCCGACGACCTGCGCCGCGCCCTGGAGGCCGGAGCCCGGGCCCTGATCGTCACCGACCGGGCGCAGAACCCGACCGGCGCCTCGGTGACCGCCACGCGCGCGCGTGCCCTGCGCGCGGTGCTGCGTGACCACCCGGGGACCCTGCTCATCGAGGACGACCACGGCCACGGCATCGTCGAGCTGCCCCTGCACCCCCTCGCGGGAGTCACCCGGCACTGGGCCTTCGTCCGCTCCGCCGCCAAGGCCTACGGCCCCGACCTGCGCCTCGCCGTCCTGGCCGGGGACCCGGTCACCGTCGACCGGGTCCGGGGCCGGCTGCGCCTGGGCCCCGGCTGGGTCAGCCTCCTGCTGCAGCGGGCCGTGGCGCACCTGTGGGCGCACGGCGCGGTGGACCGGGCGGCGGTGGCGCGGTCGTACCGTGACCGCAGGACCGGGCTGGTCGACGCGCTGGCGGAGCGGGGGGTCGTCGCCCACGGCCGCAGCGGCATGAACGTCTGGGTGCCGGTGCCCGACGAGACGGGTGCCCTCGCCCGCCTGCTCCAGCGGGGCTGGGCGGTGGCCCCGGGGGCCCGCTTCCGCCTGGCCTCCCGGCAGGCGGTCCGTATCACGGTCTCACCGCTCACCGAGGAGGACATCGCGCCGCTGGCGGACGCGGTGGCGGCGGCGGTACGTCCGTCTCCGGCCCGCACCTATGGCTGACGGCGCCTCAGAAAGGCGAGGGAGCGCGGGAAGCCACTGCCCGCGCCCCCGTCCGCTCAGGCCCCCTTGCCCCGCACCTGCGTGAGCGCGGCCCCCGCCAGCACGATCACCGCGCCCACCGGCGTCGTCCACCGGAGCGACTCGCCCAGGATCGCCACCCCCGCGGCCGTGGCGATGACGGGAATGAAGTACGTGACCATCTGGGCGGTGGTGGGCCCGACCTCGGCGACCAGCCCGTACTGGATCAGGACCGCCAGCCCCGTCCCCAGCACGCCCAGCCCGGCGACGGCCAGCAGCGGGACGAGCGCGAAGTGCTCGGGCACGCCGGTGAACAACGGTGTGACCACGGCGAGCTGCACCGTGGCGAGCAGCAACTGGCCGCCGGTCATCGACAGATGGGAGTTGCCCGTGCCGGCCAGCGTCCGCCGCACGTAGATCCACCCCACCGGATAGCTGAGCGAGGCCAGCAGCGCCATCGCCGTGCCCGTCGCGTCCAGCCCGTGGAAGCCCTGCCACGCCCCCAGCACGGTGAGGACGCCCAGGAATCCCAGCCCCAGCCCGGCCACGCGCACCCGGGTCGGCCGGTCCTCGGACAGGGCGACCAGGGACAGGGCCATGCCCCACAGCGGAGAGGTCGCGTTGCAGATGCCGGCCAGGGTGGACGGGATCGTCAGCTCGGAGTAGGCGAACAGGGAGAACGGCAGAGCGTTCAGCAGGAACGCGGCGACCGCCATGTGTCCCCACAGCCGGGCCCCGCGCGGCAGCCGCTCGCGCTTGACCGCCATCGCCGTCACCAGGACCGCCGTACCGAACACCAGTCGTCCGAGGGTGACCTGGAAGGGGGCGTACCCCTCGGTCCCCACCTTGATCAACAGGAAGCTGAAGCCCCAGATCAGGGACAGGGCTCCGAAGCGGAGCCGCCAGTCGAGGCGGATGCGGGGGCGGGCGGGGGCGGTGGGCCCGGTGCGGGACGAGGTGGTGACCGTGCTCATGACCTCCACTGTGCGGGAGCCGACCTCGTAGCACAATCGAGTTTTCTCGCCTGGTACCTCTTAGAATCACTTACATGTTGAACCTGGAGCGCCTGCGCACCCTCGACGCACTGGCCCGGCACGGCTCGGTCAGCGCCGCCGCCGAGGCGCTGCACGTCACCACGTCCGCGGTCTCGCAGCAGCTGGGCAAGCTGGAGCGGGAGATCGGCCAGCAGCTCCTGGCCAAGAACGGCCGGGGGGTACGGCTCACCGACGCCGGCCGGCTGCTGTCGGAGCACGCGGGGCGCATCCTGTCGCAGGTCGAGCTGGCCGAGTCCGACCTGGAGGCGCACCGCGGCCAGGTCGTCGGCGAGCTGCGGCTCTCGGCGTTCCCGACCGCCGCCCGCGGCCTCTTCCCGGCCGCGCTCGGCGCGCTGCGCACCGAGCACCCGGGGCTGCGCGTGCGCTCCAGCGAGCTGGAGCCGGAGAACGGCATCGCCGGGGTGGTCCGCGGCGATCTCGACCTCGCGGTGGTCCTGGACTGGTACAACAAGCCGATGCCGGTGCCCGACGGGCTCGTCAAGGCGCCCCTGCTCGACGACCCGGCCGAGGTCGCGATGCCCGTCGGGCACCGGCTCGCGGACCGGGACGAGGTGGAGCTGACCGAGTTCGCCGAGGACGAGTGGATCACCTGGGGCGAGGGCGAGTTCTGCCACGAGTGGCTGATGTTCACCCTGCGGTCCAAGGGCGTCGAGCCGATCGTCGGCCACCGCGCGGGCGAGACCCACACCCAACTCGGTCTGGTCGCCGCCGGGCTGGGCGTGTGCATCGCACCGCTGCTCGGCCGGCACCCGGTACCCGACGGCGTGGTGCTGGTGCCGCTCAGGCAGCGGGTGCGCCGCCACGTGTACGTGGTCTGGCGGGCGGACGCGGACCGCCGGCCCTCGATCCGCGCGGCGGTGGAGGCGCTGCGGACGGCTGCGCGCGAGCTGGGCTGAGGGCCGCGGCCGCGTCAGGCCCCGCCCAGCTTCCGGAAGTCCCACGAGACGATCTTCTCCGGGGTCAGCCGGGCCCAGGCGTGCCGGCCGTCGTGCGGCATCTCGTCCAGGCCGAAGTTCTTGCGGGCGAACAGCGTCTCGGCGGTGTCGAGTTCGGCGCACAGCTCGCCCCGGCGCGGCACCTCGCCCACGAACTCCACCCGGCCGGACAGCTCGACCCCGCGCAGCTGGTCGTACTCCTCGCCGGAGTCGACCACGACGGCCACCCGCGGGTCGCGGCTCAGCTGGGCCCAGCGCCGGCTGCGCACCACCGAGTACAGCCACAGCGAGGTGCCGTCCCAGGCGAACCACAGTGCGCTGACGTGCGGTGTGCCGTCGCCGGACACGGTCGCCACCCGGCAGGTGCGCTGGGTGGTCAGGAACTCGTCCAGCTCGCCGGGCGTCATCATGATCTTCCGGCCCCGGCGTTGCTGCGTGACGGACATGCGGCCCCCTCTTCTCCCACGTCGTGTCAGAAAACTATCGTGATCCTCTGACATCACGTCAGAAAAGAGAAGCCGTCGTCTTCAAGGGGGCACACGCCATGCCGTCGTACGAGCGACTCGGTGAACTCCTCGACCCCGCGAGCACCGTCCTGCTCACGGTGGAGTGCCAGCAGGGGGTCGTCGGACCGGACAGCGCCCTGCCCGAACTCGCCCGCGAGGCACGCTCCTCCGGCGCCCTGCGCAATGTGGCCCGGCTGGTCGCCGGCGCCCACGAGAGCGGGGTGCAGGTGATCCACGCGGTCGCCGAGCGCCGGCCCGACGGCCGGGGCGCGAACCGCAACGCCCGTCTGTTCCGGGCCGCCGAACGGCTCCCCGTGCACCAGCTGGCCGGCAGCACGGCGGTCCGGGTCGCGCCCCCGATCGAGGTCGCCGAGGAGGACTTGGTCGTACGGCGGCTGCACGGGCTGTCCCCGATCCACGGCACCGAGGTCGACGCCCTGCTGCGCAACCTCGGCTGCCGCACGCTGATCGTCACCGGGGTGTCGGCGAACGTCGCCGTCCCCAACGCCGTGTTCGACGCCGTCAACCTCGGCTACACCGTCGTGGTCCCGGCCGACGCCATCGCCGGGGTGCCCGCCGAGTACACCCCCGCGATGATCCGCAACACCCTCGCGCTGGTCGCCACGATCGCGGCCACCGACGAGGTGCTCGGCTGCCTCACCAGGGCGCGGCAGCGGCGCTGAGCCCGCTCAGGCCAGCTTGATCTCGTCGCCGGAGACGGTGATCTTCGCTGCGGGCAGCGCCTGCGTGGCGGGCCCCTTCTTCACGCTGCCGTCCGCCGCCGAGAACTCGCTGTTGTGGCAGGGGCACAGGATCACGCCGTCCGCCACGCTGCCCACCGAGCAGCCGCGGTGCGTGCACTTGGCCGAGAACGCCTTGTAGGTGCCCGCCGTCGGCTGGGTGACCACGACACCCTGGTCCTTGAAGATCTTGCCACCGCCCTCGGGGATGTCCGCGGTCTTGGCGAGCGCCGTGCCGCCGGCCGCCGTGCCGCCGGCCGCGGAGCCGCCGTTCTGCGTCGACCCGGTGGAGCCGTCGGATCCCGACCCGGTGTCCGAGGAGTCGTCGCCCGAACCGCAGGCGGTCAGCGCGGCGGCGAGCCCCGCCGCTCCGGCCGCCGCCACGACGGTACGGCGGCCGGGTCCGGTTGCGGGGTGGAGCGATGCGCTGGTCATGTGGGGATTCCCTTCCGCGGAGCTTCTCCTGGTCCGTCATGGGGTACGGCCCGGGGGGCGCGGCCGTTCAGACGGCACCGGGATCCTCGCCGACCGGCGGTGAGCGGGCCGTAAGCCGCGGCTGTCGACCGGCTGTGCACCGGACGGCCGGCCGCGCGCCAGTAACCTGGGGCGATGCTCAAGGAAGTCACCGCGACCCGCTACATCACGCCGCTGCGTGAGGGGGGCTCGCTGCCGGGGCTCGTCGAAGCCGACGACTTCGGGACCTACGTCATGAAGTTCACCGGTGCCGGGCAGGGCCGCAAGACCCTGGTCGCCGAGGTGGTGTGCGGCGAACTCGCCCGCCGCCTCGGATTCCGCGTGCCCCGGCTGGTCACCGTCCAGCTGGACCCCGTCCTCGGGCTCGGCGAGCCCGAGCAGCAGGTGCAGGACCTGCTCCGGGCCAGCGGCGGCACCAACCTCGGCATGGACTTCCTGTCCGGTGCCCTCGGCTACGACCCGCTCGCCTTCCCGGTGGGCGCGGCGGAGGCCGGCCAGATCGTCTGGTTCGACGCGCTGATCAACAACGTCGACCGCTCCTGGCGCAACCCCAACCTGCTGGTGCACCAGGGCGAGCTGTGGCTCATCGACCACGGCGCCACCATGATCTGGCACCACAACTGGCCCGCCGCCGAGGCCTCGGCCGCGCGCCCCTACGACGCCTCCGACCACGCCCTCGCCCGCTTCGCCCCGGACGTCCGCGCCGCCGCGGCCGAGCTGGCACCCCGGGTCACCGAGGACCTGCTGGCCGAGGTCACCGCCGAGATCCCCGAGGCCTGGCTCGCCGACGAGCCCGGCTTCGACACCCCGGACGAGCTGCGCCGGGCCTACGTGCGGCCGCTGCTCGCCCGGGCGGCCGTCATCGCCGAGCGGATCACCGGCCTCGGCACCGGCAACGGCTCCGGAACCGAGGAGGGCAAGTGAGCGAGCGCCACATCCACATGGCCGGTCATGTGACCGAGCGGCACATCACCCGGGCCGGCCAGGGCGGCGACCGGGACGTGTTCGAGTACGCGCTGCTGCGGGTCGTACCCCGGGTGGAGCGCGGGGAGTGCATCAACGCGGGCGTCGTCGTGTACTGCCGCGCCCGGGGCTATGTCGGCGCCCTCACCCACCTGGACGAAGCCCGGCTGCTCGCGCTGGACCCGGCCGCCGACGTGGCCGGGGTGCGCGCCGCGCTCGGCGCGATCGAGCGGCACTGCGCGGGCGGCGAGCAGGCCGGGCAGGCGGCCGGCGACGACGCGGGGCGCCGCTACCGCTGGCTGGTCGCGCCCCGCTCCACCGTGGTGCAGCCCGGTCCCGTGCACACCGGTCTGACCGCCGACCCGGCCGCCGAGACCGAGCGGTTGCTGGACCTCCTGGTGAGGTAATGGATCACACCGGCCGGATGTGCCGTTGACACCGCGTGCCAGGGCTTCTAGCGTCACGGGTGCTGAAGGTACTAAGCGGTCGCTCACCGCACCAGGGGCCCTCTTCCAGGGCCCCGCCAGGTTCTCTCAAGAGGTTTTCTCAAGGGCGAGGAGAAGCAGCACATGTCCACCACTGAACAGCGGGTCGCGATCGTCACCGGCGCGGCGCGCGGAATCGGCGCCGCCACCGCCGTACGACTGGCCGCCGAAGGCCGCGCGGTCGCCGTGATCGACCTGGACGAGGCCGCCTGCAAGGACACCGTCGAGAAGATCACCGCGGCCGGCGGCAGGGCCATCGCCGTCGGCGCGGACGTCTCCGACGAGGCGCAGGTCCAGGCCGCCGTCGCCCGGGTCGCCGAGGAGCTGGGCGCCCCGACGATCCTGGTCAACAACGCGGGCGTGCTGCGCGACAACCTGCTGTTCAAGATGAGCGTCTCCGACTGGGACACCGTCATGAACGTGCACCTGCGCGGCTCCTTCCTGATGACCAAGGCCGTCCAGAAGCACATGGTGGACGCGGGCTTCGGCCGCGTCGTCAACCTGTCCTCGTCCTCGGCGCTCGGCAACCGCGGCCAGGCCAACTACTCCGCCGCCAAGGCCGGCCTCCAGGGCTTCACCAAGACCCTCGCCATCGAGCTGGGCAAGTTCGGCATCACCGCCAACGCGGTCGCCCCCGGCTTCATCGCCACCGAGATGACCAAGGCCACCGCCGACCGCGTGGGCATGGGCTTCGACGACTTCAAGAAGGCCGCCGCCACCCAGATCCCGGTGCAGCGCGTCGGCGAGCCCGAGGACATCGCCAACGCCATCGCCTTCTTCACCGGCGAGGCGGCCGGCTTCGTCTCCGGCCAGGTGCTGTACGTCGCCGGCGGACCGCTCAACTAAGGGACTCAGGGGTAACACAGTCATGACTGAACTCCCGGAGCTGTCCGGCAGGGTCGCGATCGTCACCGGCGCCAGCCGCGGCATCGGCTACGGCGTCGCCGAGGCGCTGGTCGCCCGCGGCGACCGCGTGTGCATCACGGGCCGCGGCGAGGACGCCCTGAAGGAAGCCGTCGAGCAGCTCGGCACCGAGCGCGTCATCGGCGTCGCCGGCAAGGCGCACGACCTGGACCACCAGACCGAGGTCGTCGAGCGCACCATGGAGGCCTTCGGCCGGGTCGACTTCCTGGTCAACAACGCGGGCACCAACCCGGTGTTCGGCCCCATCGCGGACCTCGACCTGAACGTCGCCCGCAAGGTCTTCGAGACCAACGTGATCTCCGCGCTCGGCTTCGCCCAGAAGACCTGGCACGCCTGGCAGAAGGACAACGGCGGCGCGATCGTCAACATTGCCTCGGTCGCCGGCCTCGCGCCCTCGCCGTTCATCGGCGCGTACGGCGTCAGCAAGGCCGCGATGATCAACCTGACCCAGCAGCTGGCGCACGAGTTCGCGCCCAGGGTACGGGTCAACGCCATCGCCCCGGCCGTGGTCAAGACGAAGTTCGCGCAGGCCCTGTACGAGGGCCGGGAGGAGGAGGCGGCCGCCGCCTACCCGCTCGGCCGGCTCGGCGTGCCCTCCGACATCGGCGGGGCGGCCGCGTTCCTCACCTCCGAGCAGTCCGACTGGATCACCGGTCAGACCCTCGTCGTGGACGGCGGCATCTTCCTCAACGCCGGCGTCGCCTGAGGCGGGGCATCTCTTCCGGGCGCCGATTTTCGGACGGATCGGCGCCCGGAAGGCCGTACGGGATCCGCACAGCGGAATGACAACGTCGTCATGGTTCAGACGATCAAGAACGCCCTTGACCGGGGAGGTTCAAGGCTCCGGACGCTGCGGTATGGTCTGCCGACCCTTGGTATGGCAGATCGAGGAGCGTGCGCGTGTTCAACCGGAACCGATTCCTGCGGAGAGTCGCGGCGATCGCGTCCATATCGCTGGTGGCGGGATGCAGCCTGCTGTCCGACGACGACCCCGACAGCCAGGGGCCGATCGTCGTGGGCACCACCAGCGCCCCCAGCACGCTGGACCCGGCCGGTGCCTGGGACGGCTCCTGGGAGCTGTACCGGAACATCTTCCAGACGCTCCTCGCCTACCCGAGCGGTGCCACCACCCCCCAGCCCGACGCCGCCGAGAGCTGCTCCTTCACCGACTCCGCGAGCCGCACCTACCGCTGCAAGCTCCGCTCCGGCCTGAAGTTCGCCGACGGCGACCCGCTGACCGCCGAGGCCGTCCGGCACTCGATCGACCGCATCCGCACCATCAACGCCCCCGGCGGCCCCGCCGGCCTGCTCGGCAGCCTGGACCGCATCGAGACCTCCGGCGACCGCGAGATCGTCTTCCACCTCAACCAGTCCGACGCCACCTTCCCGTTCGTGCTGGCCACGCCGGCCATGTCGATCGTCGACCCGGACGACTACCCCACCAACTCCCTGCGCAAGGACACCTCGGTGTACGGCTCCGGGCCGTACAAGCTGCAGTCCTACGAGGAGGGCTCCGAGGCCGTCCTGGTCCGCAACGGCAACTACGAGGGCTTCGCCAAGCCGCAGAACGACGCGGTGACCATCCGCTACTTCAAGGACTCCGCCGGGATGGTCAAGGCGCTCAAGGACAAGCAGATCGACGTCACCTACCGCGGTCTCGCCGCCGACGACATCCTCGCCCTGCAGGAGCACGACAGCGAGGACCTGCAGCTGGTCGACGGCGCCGGCACCGACATCAGCTACCTGGTGTTCAACCCCAAGGACTCCTGGGCCAAGCAGCCCGCCGTGCGCAAGGCCGTCGCGCAGATCGTCGACCGGGGCGCGATCGCGCACAAGGTCTACAAGGACACCGTCGACCCGCTGTACTCCATGGTCCCCAAGGGCCTGACCGGCCACGCCACCGGCTTCTTCGACGACTACGGCGACCCCAGCGTCCCCAAGGCCCGTAAGATCCTCACGGACGCCGGCATCACCCAGCCCGTCCCGCTCACCCTCTGGTACACCACCGACCGCTACGGCTCCGAGACCGCCCTGATGTTCCAGGAGCTGAAGCGGCAGCTGGAGGCCTCCGGCCTGTTCACCATCACCCTCAAGGGCCGCCCCTGGAAGACCTACGTGGTCGGCTACCAGAACGGCGAGTACCCGGTGTTCGGGCGCGGCTGGTTCCCCGACTTCCCGGACGCGGACAACTTCATCGCCCCGTTCGTCGGCGAGCACAACGCCCTCGGCACGCCCTACCCGGCCAAGGAGATCACCGGCAGGCTGCTGCCCCACGCGCGCGCGGAGAGCGACCGCGCCCGGACCGTCAAGGACGTGGAGGCGGCCCAGCAGATCATGGTCGACGACGCCCGGCTGATCCCGCTGTGGCAGGGCCGGCAGTTCGTGGCGGCCAGCGTCGACATCTCCGGCGGCGAGCAGGCCCTCGACCCGTCGACGATCATGATGATGTGGACACTGCACCGCAAGACCAGCTGGTGAGACCGGCGAACGGCCCTCGCGGCACCGGTTGTCAGTGGTCGCCTGTAGGTTCTGGAACCTGGAAGTGACCGCACGCCGTAGTTGATCGACATCGTGAGGACGTTGACGTGACCGACATCGCCATGCTGCCCGAGTCCTGGCGCGGGGTTCTGGGCGACGAACTGCAGCAGCCCTACTTCAAGGAGCTGACCGAGTTCGTCGAGGAGGAGCGGGCGAAGGGTCCCGTCTACCCGCCGCGCGAGGAGGTCTTCGCCGCGCTGGACGCGACGCCGTACGAGCAGGTGAAGGTCCTCGTCCTCGGCCAGGACCCGTACCACGGCGAGGGCCAGGGCCACGGCCTGTGCTTCTCCGTCCGCCCGGGGGTGAAGACCCCGCCCTCGCTGCGGAACATCTACAAGGAGATGCAGGAGGAGCTGGGCCTGCCCGTTCCGGACAACGGCTACCTGATGCCGTGGGCCCGGCAGGGCGTGCTGCTGCTCAACGCGGTCCTCACCGTCCGTGCCGGCGAGGCCAACTCGCACAAGGGCAAGGGCTGGGAGAAGTTCACGGACGCGGTGATCCGCGCGGTGGCCTCCCGCCCCGACCCGGCGGTCTTCGTCCTCTGGGGCAACTACGCGCAGAAGAAGCTCCCGCTGATCGACGAGACCCGGCACGTGGTGGTCAAGGGCGCGCACCCCTCGCCGCTGTCCGCGAAGAAGTTCTTCGGTTCGCGTCCGTTCACGCAGATCAACGAGGCGATCGCCGCGCAGGGGCACGCGCCGGTCGACTGGCGGATCCCGAACCTGGGCTGACCGCCGCCGGGGGCCGGGGGAGCGCCCCGACGGGGCGCGGGGCCGTACCGGTGTGCGGCCCCGCCGCGTGGGCGCGACTGGCCGCGGCGCACCCGCAGTTGCACCGGCCCCGCCTGGCCGGGAATCCCCCTGGCGCCGGTTAGCGTCGGGACCGAACCATTGCCGACGGCCCGGAGGCACCCGTGGCGGAGCGACAGGAGCAGGCGGCGCCGGACGCCGTGCTGACGCGGATCGGGCAGGTCGTGATGCTGCACCACGGCGGTGACCGCGAGGAGGCCCGCAGCCGCTTCCTCGACCTGTGGGCGGAGATCGGCGAGGAGGGCGACCCGCTGCACCGCTGCACCCTGGCCCACTACCTGGCCGACACCCAGGACGACCCGGCGGACGAACTCGCCTGGGACCTGCGGGCGCTGTCGGCGGCGGAGGAACTGGCCGACGGCCGGACGGGCGGCGACCCGTCGAGCGTCCAGGGCTTCCTCCCCTCCCTCCACCTCAACCTGGCCGCCGACTACGACAGGCTGGGCCGCGCCGAGGCCGCCCGCAGCCATCTGCGCCGGGCCCGCAGCGCCGCGGGGGTCCTCGCGGACGACGGCTACGGCGCCGGGGTGCGGTCGGAGATCAGCCGGCTGGCGTCGCGGTTGGGGGAGGACGGCGGCCCGGGAGGCGAGGGCTGGACGCCGCCGCGCCAGCGGTAGCGCTCCGCCGGGTCGGCCGGGTCTCGCTCCGTGGGGTGCCGGGGGGTGCCGGTCGGCTGCGGCGTCCTCGTGCGTGCTCGCGCCCACGCGGCGGGACGGCATGCCGTGGGGCCGGCGTTCAGCCGCCGTCGGCGCCCTCGGTCCGTGCCCCCAGCAGGCCCCCGAGCAGCTCCCGCAGCCCGGTGCGGATCTCCTCCAGGTCCGGTGTCCGGCTGCCGAAGGAGCCGGCCGCGCAGGAGAACATCAGCCCGTCCGCCCAGGCGACCAGGGACAGCACATGGCGCTCCGGGTCGGCCGAGCCCACGGCGGTGAGCAGCGCGGCCAGCTGTTCCTGGAAGACGGCGCCGGTCCGGTCGTAGAAGGCGCGCAGTTCGGGGCGGCGGGTGGCTTCCAGGGCCAGTTCGTACCGGGCGATCAGCAGCTCGCGGTGGTGGGTCAGGGAGCGGTGGACCGCGCGCGCCAGCCCGTCCGCCAGCGCCTCGGGTCCGCCGCTCGGATCCGGCATCTCCGCCAGCGCCAGCACCCGTGCCTCCCGCTCCGCGTGCCGTCGCACCGCGAGTTCCAGCAGTGCCTGCCGGGTGCGGGCCACGTTCGACGTCGAGCCCGACGGCAGCCCGGCCGCCTCGTCCACCGCCCGGTGCGTCAGCCCGCGCATGCCGCGCTCGGCGAGCAGGGTGAGGGCGGCGTCGGCGACGAGGGTGGCGCGGGAGGCGCCGGGCGTGGCGGGGGTGCCGTGGGCGCCGGGGAGGTGTGCGGGCATGAGGCGACCCTATCCGCCTCACTACGCCTGTAGTAGAGTTGCGTTCACTACAGGTGTAGTCACAGGGAGGGGTCATGGCGGAGACGGCCCGGGCGATCGTCATCGGCGGCGGGATCGGAGGGCTGGCCGCAGCAGCCGCCCTGCACCGGAAGGGCTGGGCGGTGACGGTGCTGGAGCGCGCCCCCGCCCTGGACCCCGTCGGCGCCGCCATCTCCCTCGCCCCGAACGCGCTGCGGGCCCTGGACGTGCTCGGCATCGGCGAGGAGATCCGCGACCTGGCGGCCTGGCAGGGCGACGGGGGACTGCGGACCCCGGGCGGACGCTGGCTGTCCCGCTCGGACGCCGAGGCCGCGGCGGCCCGCTTCGGCGGCCCCCTGGTCCTGCTGCCCCGGGCCACCCTCGTCGAACGGCTCGCCGCCCTGCTCCCGCCCGGCGCCGTCCGCACCGGGACGTCCGCGACCCTCGCCGACCCAGGCGACCGCGACCGGCCCGCCCGCGTGACCGCCGGCGGGGAGGAACGGGAGGCCGACCTGGTCGTCGGCGCGGACGGCGTCAACTCCCGGGTCCGCCGCGCCCTGTTCCCCGCCCATCCCGGGCCGGTGTACGCGGGGTTCACCACCTGGCGCCTCCTGATCCCCGTGCCCGGCACCGAGTTCGCCCCGCACGAGACCTGGGGCCGCGGCCGGATCTGGGGCACCCAGCCACTCAAGGACGGCCGGGTGTACGCCTATGCGGCGGCCAGGGTCCCGGCGGGGGAGCGCGCTGCGGACGACGAGAAGGCCGAACTCCTGCGCCGCTACGGCGACTGGCACCACCCCGTGCCCGCCGTGCTCGCCGCCGCCCGCCCCGAGGACGTGCTCCGGCACGACGTCCACCACCTCGCCCGCCCTCTGCCGGCCTACCACGCGGGCCGGACCGCCCTCCTCGGCGACGCCGCCCACGCCATGCCCCCGACCCTCGGCCAGGGCGGCAACCAGGCCGTCGAGGACGCCGTCGTCCTCGCCCACCACAGCGGCGACCTGTCCGCCTACACCGCGGACCGCCTCCCGCGCACGACCGCCGTCGCCCGCCAGTCCGTCCGGGTCGCCCGCCTGAACATGGCCGGCAACCGGGCCGTCGTGGCCGTACGGAACACCGTCGTCGCGGCCCTGTCGCAGGCCGGGCCCGCACTCCTCCTGCGTGGATTCGACGGCATCGCCGACTGGCGGCCCCCGTATGCTTCCGGCAGGCAACACGCAGGCGAGTCGTAGGGGAGCGCACGTGAAGGTCGGCTGCATCGGACTCGGGGACATCGCGCAGAAGGCGTACCTGCCGGTGCTCGGCACGCAGCCGGGAATCGACCTGCACCTGCAGACCCGCACGCCCGCCACCCTGGACCGGGTCGGCGACCTGCTGCACCTGCCCCACGAGCAGCGGCACACCACCCTGGACTCGCTGCTCGCCGCCGGCCTCGACGCGGCCTTCGTGCACGCGCCCACCGTCGTCCACCCCGAGATCGTCGCCCGGCTGCTGGAGGCCGGCGTGCCGACGTACGTGGACAAGCCGCTCGCCTACCGGCTCGCCGACTCCGAGCGGCTGGTGGCCCTGGCCGAGCGGCGGGGCGTGTCGTTGTTCGTCGGCTTCAACCGCCGGTACGCCCCCGGGTACACCCAGTGCCGGGACCACCCGCGCGAGCTGATCCTCATGCAGAAGAACCGGATCGGGCTGCCCGAGGAACCCCGCTCGATGGTCCTGGACGACTTCATCCACGTCGTCGACACCCTGCGGTTCCTGGCGCCCGGCCCGGTCGACGACGTGACGGTGCGCGCCCGCGTCGAGGACGGGCTGGTCCAGCACCTCGTGCTCCAGCTCGGCGGGGACGGCTTCACCGCGATCGGGCTGATGAACCGGCTGAGCGGCTCCACCGAGGAGATCCTGGAGGTGTCCGGGCAGGACACCAAGCGCCAGGTCGTCAACCTCGCCGAGGTGATCGACCACAAGGGCCAGCCGACGGTGCGCCGGCGCGGCGACTGGGTGCCGGTGGCCCGGCAGCGGGGCATCGAGCAGGCGGTCCTCGCGTTCCTGGACGCCGTACGGGCCGGGAAGGTGCTCAGCGCCCGTGACGCGCTGGCGACCCATGAACTGTGCGAGCGGGTGGTCCGAGCGGTTCAGGACCGCTGCGGCGCAGCCTGAGCGCCCGCACCCCCTCCGTCACGCCCAGGACCGCCAGCACCAGCACCGCGCCGCCAACCGGCCAGTCCCCGTAGCGGACGTACGGCGTGACGCCGTGCGCGAGCGGTACGTCGTACACGCGCGCCGTGTTCGCGTCGGTGCCGAGCCACGGGCCGAGGCGCTGCCCGCCCGGGCCGTACACCGCCGACACGCCCGTGAGCGTGGCGTGCACCATCGGGCGGCCGGTCTCGGCGGCGCGCAGCGCGGCCAGCGAGGCGTGCTGCTCCGGCGCCCAGCTGCGCTGGAAGGACGAGGTGGACGACTGGCCGAGGAGGACGTCCGCGCCGTCCTCGGCGAGATGCCGGCTCATGTCCGGGAACGCGGTCTCGAAGCAGATCAGCGGGCCGACCCGCAGCCCGTGGCCGACGTTCATCACGGTCTGCGCGGAGCCGCGCTGCCGGTCCTCGCCCGCGGCCCGGCCCACCGAGGTGGCCCAGCCGAGCAGTGAACGGGCCGGTATGTACTCGCCGAACGGGACCAGCCGCATCTTGTCGTACCGGTCGCCGGTCAGGCCGTGCGGGCCGGCCAGCACCGAACTCTTGTAGATGCCGGGCCGGTCGGAGCGGCGGGCGTCCACGTTCACCAGCAGGTCGGCGCCGGTCTCGCGGGACAGGGCGGCCAGCCGCCGGGCCAGGTCCGGGCGGTCGTCCAGGTCGAAGCCGACGCTGGACTCGCCCCACACCACCAGGTCGACGCCCTGCCCGGCGAGCCGCCGGGTCAGCCGCTCCTCCACGGCGAACCGCTTGTCACCGCTGTCCTGCCCGGCCACGATGCCCGGCTGGACGACGGCGATCCGCACCTGCCCGCCGACCTCGGGGCGCGGCGCCCACGCCCACGCGGCCGAGGCCGCGGCGGCCGTGGCGACCAGCGAGGCCAGGGCCGGCACCCGTGACGCGCGCACGGCGAGCAGCATGGCCACCGCCACGTTGACGGCCACCACCAGGAAGCTGAGCAGCCACACCCCGCCGACCGAGGCCAGCCGCAGCGCCGGGCCCACCTGCCACTGGCTGGCGCCCAGCATGCCCCACGGCCCGCCGAGGCCCTGCCAGGACCGGACCAGCTCCACCGCGAGCCAGGCCGACGGCAGCACCAGCAGCGCGGCGGCGGCCCGGCCCGGCGTCGGCACCCCGCCCAGGAACCGGCGCACCAGCCGGCCCCAGGGCATCCAGAGCAGGCCCAGCAGCGCGGCGATCAGGAAGATGAACACGTGCAGGCTCGGCAGCAGCCAGTGGTGGACGGCCACCAGGAAGCCGATGCCGCCCCACCAGCCGTCGTAGCCGGCCCGCCGTGCGGTCGGCGCGGAGCGGGCCAGCAGGATCCACGGCACCAGGGCGACGTACGCGACCCACCACAGGGACGGGGCCGGGAACGCGAGCACGGGAAGGGCACCGGCGAGGGCGGCGGCGGCCGAGCGGCGCCACGGGGAGGCGAGCCAGCGGTTGATCATCCTCATAAGGACCCTCCCTACCCACCGATGGCTCCAGTGTGCGTGGTGAGTGTGCGGCGGTGCGCGTCGCGACCGGGGCGGGGCGGGGCGGGCGTCCGGCGGTTGCGGGCCGCTAACGGGGTTGGTCGCGCAGGTCCCCGCGGCTGCTAGGTCGTGTCCGCAAAGTCCCTCCGTCCGCCCGGAGGGCGGGCCCTGCGGCGTCTGGTGCGTGCTCTCGGCGTGCCGGGTGCAGTCCCTCGTACTGGAC
>NZ_JBEYXJ010000147.1:0-16879 GCF_040645015.1 Streptomyces sp. NPDC046881
GTGGCTCCAGACCACCTCCGGCCCGGGATCCGTCTCCTGTGCGTCCATGCTCTCCAGCCGCCCCGGAGGCCGGCGGGTCCCCGAGGGCCAACGGGTCCCCGGAGGCCGGCGGGCCCCCGGAGTTCGAGTCGGCGTGGACGGCTGCCCCGTCCCCGTTCACCGGCCGCAGCCAGGAACTCGCCCGCCTGACCACCGCCGCCGCGAGCGCGGTCGTGGGCCAGGGCCATGTGGCCGGCGTCCTCGGCCCCCCAGGCGTCGGAAAGACCCGCCTGCTGCTCGAACTCGCTGCGCGGCTGGAGAGCATGGACGCACAGGAGACGGATCCCGGGCCGGAGGTGGTCTGGAGCCACTGCTTCCCCGGGGAAGGCGTCCCCGCCTACTGGCTGTGGACCCAGATCCTGCGGCGCCTGTCCGCCACCCGGCCGGATGCCTTTCGCGAGGCGACGGAACCGTTCGAGGCCCTGCTCGCACCACTGATGCCCGAACGGTCGGCGACCCGGGGCGCGGGCCCGAAGTGGGCCTCCGACTGGGGCCAGGCCCGCTTCCTCGCCCACGACGCGGTGTGCGAGGTGTTGCTCACCCTCGCCGGGCAGCAGCCGCTGGTGCTGCTCCTCGAAGACCTGCAATGGGCGGACCACGCCTCCCTCGACCTGCTCAGGCTCCTGAGCACCCGCTGCCAGGGCCATCCGCTCGGCATCGTGCTCACCGCCCGGGAGTTCGAGGCCGAGTCGGACGCAACGCTGCGCCGGATGGTCTCCGACGTGCTCCGCGGCCCCAGGACCGAGACGCTGCGGCTCTGCGGGCTCTCCCTGCGGGCCGTCGGCGCCCTGGTCGAGGCACACGCGGGGCCGGGTGTGGACCCGAAGGTGGTCGCGGTGCTGCACCGGCGCAGCGAGGGCAACCCGTACTTCGTGATGCAGCTCCTCTCCCTCGTGGGTGATGCGCGAAGACTCCATCGCCCCGACGCGGTCGACGCGCTCCTGGCCCAGATTCCCACCGGCGTACGCGAGGCGCTGCACCAGCGGTTCACCGCGCTCCCCGAGCCGGTCCTCCGGGTGCTTCGGCTGTGTGCCGTCATCGGGCCCGAGGTGGACACCGACCTGCTGCACCGGACCGCCACGCGCGACGAACCGGTCATCGCCGGCCTTGAGTCGGCCATCCGCGCCGGCCTGCTCGGGGAGGACCCGCACCATCCGGGGCGGCTGCACTTCGCTCACGCCCTGGTCCAGGAGACGCTCGTCGACGAGCTTCCGCGGGAGGACCGCCACCGCCTGCACGCCAGGGTCGCCGACGCGCTGTGCGCACGCAGGCGGGGGCAGGTGGGGGACGAGGAGATCGAGCGGGTGGCCCATCACAGCTGGCACGCCAAGAGTGCACTGACCGCCGCCGAGGTGCTGCCTCGGCTGCTGCTCGCCGCGGAACACGCCGAGCGGTCCGTGGCGTACGAGCAGGTGGAGATCTGGCTGCGCCGCGCGGTGCACCTGGTCGGCTTCCTGCCGCCGGACGATTCCGCCACGGTGGCGCTCGAACAGAAGCTGCACATCCAGCTCGGCCAGGTGCTCGCCACCACGCGCGGCTACGGCCACCCCGAGGCCGAGACGGCGCTGACGCGCGGGCGCGCCCTCAGCACGGCCACCCATGCCCCCGAGGACCCGTCGGTGCTCTGGGCGCTGTGTGCGGCAAGCCTGGTCAGCGGCCGCTACGACGCCTCGCGGCAGTTCTCCCGTCTGCTGCGGGATCTCTCGCGGCAGACCCGGGAGCCGGTGGCGGCGCTGGGTGCGGCGTACGGCGAGGGCATCGTGCTGCATGTGCGCGGAATGCTGCCGCAGGCACTCGCCGAACTGGAACGCGGCGTCGGCATGGCGGATCGTTTCGCCAACGAGGGTCACGAGCTGGCGCGTACCTTCCAGCACGACCCACGCGTCTCCTGCCGCTCGTACGACACCTTCACCCACTGGCTCCTCGGAAACCGGCAGACCGCCGACGCGCGCCGACGTGAGCTGCTGAGCCTCACCGCGTACGACAGCAGACCGTCCGACCGCTCCTTCGCACTGTACGTGGACGGGGTCGTCGCGGCGTGGGAGGGCGACACCCACACCGCACTCGCCTCGGGCGACGACGGCGTCCGCGTCGCAGGCGAACACGGCCTTCTCTACTGGAAGGCGATGCTGGGCGTCGTCAAGGGATGGGCCCTGGCGCACGCCGGAGACCACGACGACGGCCTCGCCCTCATGCACACCTCGCTCGCCGAACTGGGCGGGTCCAGGACGTACTTGCGCCATCCGCTCCATCTGGGCCTGTTGGGCCAGGCACACCATCACGCGGGGCGGACCGAGGACGCGAGGGCTGCCTTCCGGATGCTGCTGGCCGCCGTCGAACAACGCCGCGAGCGCGTGTACCTGCACCCGGCGCTGCCCGCGACCCCGCTGCTCCACGAACTGCTGGGCCACGGTGCCGGCGACGCGTCCGCGGACCGGGGACCGGAACGGGACCGGCCTGGCGACGGCCGATGAGCGTGCCGGCCCCCTGCACCGCCTCGTCGGTCGACCCATCCGGTTCCCTGTCCCCGTGATGCGCCGCCGCGGGATTCCAGCAAGCGGTGGCCCTGGCCGCCCGGCTCCTTCGGAGAGCCACCGCTCGCACGGCCGCGGATCCGACGTCTCCGGCCGATGCCGCTGAGTCCTCTCAGTTCTCGAAGACCGCGACCGCCTGTACCGGACAGGCCATGGGGACGTCGTGCACGCGGGGGTCCCCCGCCCCGTCCTCATGTCCCGGGACCAGGGCGACCAGCGCGTCGTCGTCCTGTGTGAAGACGCCGGGTGCGGTCATGACGCACTGGCCGGAGCCGATGCACCGCTCGCGGTCGATGGTGATGCGCATGGCGTGTCCCCCCTCCTTTCCTGCCGTTCCTTGCGCTCCTTGCGTTTGCGTTCCTTGCGTTCCTTGCGTTCGTCGCGTCGGGAGCCTCACCAGGTGACGGGGAGCTCGATCGGGCCCTGGGCGTCGTGGCCGGCCTTGATGGGCACCTCGTCGAGGGGCACGGCCAGCCGCAGGCCCGGGATGCGGGCGAAGAGCGTGCCGAGGGCGATCTCGAGTTCGGCGCGGGCCAGATTCTGCCCCAGGCACTGATGGATGCCGTGGCCGAAGCCGACGTGGTGACGTGCGTCGCGCCGGGCGTCGAAGACGTCGGGGTTCTCGTACGCCTTGGCGTCGCGGTTCATCAGCGTGATGGAGACCAGCACCGCGTCCCCGGCCTTGATGGTCTCACCGCCGACCTCGATGTCCTCCTTGGCCAACCGGACGATGTAGTCGGAGACGGAGGTGAACCGCAGCAGCTCCTCGACGACTCCCGCGATCGCACCGGGATCGCGCCGCAGCGTGTCGATCTGTTCGGGGTGCTGGATGAGGGTGAGGGCCCCGAGAGCGATCGCGTTGACGGTGGTCTCGTGGCCGGCCACCAGCAGGACCAGCGCGATCATGACCACCTCGTCGTGGTCCAGCTCGCCCTCCTCCAACTGCCGTGCGATCAGCTCGTCCAGCAGGCCGTCCTCGGGCTCGGCCTGCTTCTTCAGGACCAGGCCGTGCAGGTACGTGTACAGCTCGCCGAAGGCCGCGTCGGCCTCCGCCGACGTCGCGGCGCCCACGAAGTCGCGGGAACGCTCCTCGAAGAAGTGGTGGTCGCCGTACGGGACGCCCAGGAGTTCGCAGATCGCCATGGAGGGCACCGGCAGCGCGAAGGCCGACACCAGGTCTGCGACCGGCCCCTTCGCCAGCATGTCGTCCAGGAGCCGGTCGACGAGGCTCTGCAGCCTGGGACGGATGGCGTTCATGCGCTTGACGCCGAAGCTGGGGATCAGCATGCGCCGCTGCCGGGCGTGCAGGGGGTCGTCGACACCGATCAGCGGGAACGCGAGCCCGCCACGGCCCTCGGTGCGCTGGACGACGACGGGGAAGACCGGGTGACCCCAGTCGGAGGACAGCCGTGGATCGACGAGCAGCGCCCGTCCCTCGGCATGCCCGGTGATCAGCCACGCCGGCCGGCCGTCGAAGAGGGTGACCTGCGTCAGCGGGCTCTCGCCCCGCCATTGCTCGTAGGCCTTCGGCGGCTGGTAGGGGCAGGTCCTGTCCTGGGGGAAGGACTGCGGCGCTCCGGTGGGGCGGATTTCGGTCTCGGTCATGTGGTGCCTTTCGAACAATCGGCAGTGCGGCCGTTCATCGGTGCGGGCATGGCTGAGCAGACGCCTCGGTGAACGGGGGTGCGCGTGGGGCGGCCCGGGAACGCGAACGCCGCCGCGTCGGGCGGGGCGGTGCAAGAGGCGCTGCGGCGCGGTCGGCGCGAGGACCGCCGCCGCGGCGCGGGAGTCGCGGCGAGGCGGCGACGCACGGCGTGATCAGCGCACGCGGTCCGGGGGTGCTGATCTCCTGTGGGAGTGGGCCGTGGTGAGGGGGTCACCAGGTGACGGGCAGCTCGTGCACGCCGTAGAAGACCATGTCGTCGCGGAAGCGGAGCTCCTCGACGGGCTTGGCCAGGCGCAGGGTCGGGAAGCGGCGGAACAGGGTCTCGAAGACGATCTGCAGCTCGATCCGGGCCAGTTGCTGACCAATGCACTGGTGGGCGCCGAAGCCGAAGGCCAGGTGCGGGGCGGGGCGGCGGGTGATGTCGAAGCGCTCCGGCTCCTCGACGAAGGAGGGGTCGAAGTCGGCGGCGAGTACGTGCGCGACGACCTGCTCGCCCTCGGCGATGCGCACGCCGCCGAGTTCCACGTCCCGGGTGGCGACGCGCTCGCCGCCGAACTGGCCGATGGTGAGGTAGCGCAGCAGCTCCTCGACCGCGTTGCCGACCAGCGACGGGTCCTCGCGCAGCAGGGCCAGCTGGTCGGGGCGGTCGAGGAGCAGCGCCGCACCGAGGCCGATCATGCAGGCGGTGGTGTCGTGGGCCGCTATCAGCAGGGTGCCGGCCGCGTTCATGAGGAACATGTCGTCGACGACGCCGTCGGGGTCCTCGGTGTTGATCAGTGCCGAGATCAGGTCGTCTCCGGGGTGGGCGCGGCGCTCCTGGACGAGCTGGTAGAGCAGCCCGCCCAGGCGCATGCCGGCGGCCTCGGTGGCGGCGGCGTCCTGGTCGACGCGCATCATGGCCTCGGCGATCTCCTGGAACTCCGCCCGGCGCTCGACGGGGACCCCGAACAGGTCGGAGATCACCATGGAAGGCACCGGGTTGGCGAAGGTCTTCACCAGGTCGACCGGACCGCCCCCCGCCTCGATGGCGTCGAGGTGCTCGTCGACGATGCGCTGGATGTTCGGGCGGAGCGCCTGCATGCGCCGGACGGTGAACTCCTTGGCGAGCAGCTTGCGGTCCGCGGTGTGCTCCGGCTCGTCCTGCCACAGCAGGCTGCCGCGGCCGGGCTTCTGGGTGACGACACCGTCCTGGGTGTGCAGCGCGTGGGGCACCCGGACGCTGAACGAGGGGTCGCGCAGCAGGGCGCGCACCTCCTCGTAGCCGGTCACCAGCCACGCCTCGTGGCCGCTGGTGAAGGTGGCCCGGGACACCGGGGCGGCCGCCCGGACGTCGGCCATGCCGTCCGGCGGCAGGAACGGGCAACTGCGGGCCTTGGGGACGGCGGGTGCGTCGGCGGTGGGCTCGGGCATGACTCTCCTTGCGTGGGTGTGGGTTCGTACGACGGGACCGGTCAGGCGGCGGCGAGTGGGAGTGTGGTCTCGCCGCGCCGGGGCGCGTTCACGAGGACGGCCATGTTCCCGGAGGGGTGCACGTTGTCGTGCATCATCTGGTGCATGCGTCCGATGTCCTGGAAGCCGTCGCAGGCGGACAGACAGGGGTCGAGCAGGCCGGCGCCGACGAGACTGATGACCTCGCGGCACTGGCGGGTGTCGGCGTAGTGCGAGCCCTGGAGGCGCTTGGAGCGCATCCACAGGTGGCGCAGGTCGACGTCGCCGTTGTAGCCGGAGGTGCCGCCGCAGATCACCACCATGCCGGCGTTGTCGCACAGGTACATCGAGGTCGGCAGGGTGTCCTGGCCGCTGTGCTCCAGGACGATCCGCGGGGACTTGCGTTCGCCGAGGATCTCCCAGATCTTCTTCCCGACCCCGCGGGCGCCGCGCAGGAAGCGCGCCGACGCCTCGGAGTCCCCGGCATCGGGCAGCCGGCCCCAGTGGTCGAAGTCGCGGCGGTTGACGGTGCCCTCGGCCCCGAGGCGGCGACAGTACTCGGAGCGGTCCTCGCTGGAGACCACGGCGATCGGGATGCCGCCGGCCAGCCTGACGAGCTGGATGGCCATCGAGCCGAGGCCGCCCGCACCGCCCCAGATCAGCACGGGGTCACCGGGGCGGACCGTGTTGCCCTGCCAGCCGAACAACTGCCGGTAGGCGGTGGGCCCGGTGAGCAGGAAGGCCGCCGACTCCTCCCACGAGAGGTGGGCGGGCTTGGGGTGGCACTGGTACTCGTCGACGCGGCAGAACTGTGCGAAGGAACCGTAGTTGGTCTCGTACCCCCAGGCCTTGATGGACTCCGATACCAGAGGGTCCGTGCCCAGCCGGATGTCCTCGGCGGTCTCGTCCCACTGGCCGCTGGTGAGCAGCACGTGGTCCCCCACCTTGACGGAGCGGACGCCTTCACCGACGGCCCACACCACGCCGGAGGCCTCCGAGCCGCCGATGTGGAAGTCCTCGGGCTGTCCCTGGCGCTGCCGCATCCCGATGACGTCGACGGGCTTGCCCAGCGAGGACCACACGTTGTTGTAGTTGATGCCGGCGGCCATCACGTAGACCAGCACCTGGCCCCGGCCCACCGCGGGGGTGTCGACGACCTCGGTGCGGAACGCCTGTTTCGGCTCTCCGAAGCGGTTCTGGCGGATCACCGAGGCGTACATCTGCCGCGGGACCTCACCGAGCGGCGGGGTCTCGCCGATCTCGTAGAGCGCCTTCGTCATGGTTTTCTCTCCCACATCTGCTCTGTCATCTGCTCCGCCCGGGATCTGCTCTGTCGGGATCTGCTCTGTCGGGAACTGCTCCGTCCAGATCCACCTCGCCCGGATACGTTCTGTCCGTATACGTTCTGTCCGGTCCGGGGTGCTCGCGATGGTCGCGAGCCGGTCATGCGGTCGGTGCGTGCGCGGGCGCGTCGGGGCCGGACGCATCGGTGACGACGTCCGCCAGCCAGGAATCCACCGCCGCCGCGGTGGTGGCGGCGTGGTCCTCCACCATCGAGTAGTGGTTTCCGGGCACTTCGACGATCGTGTCCACGTGCTCGGGCGGTGCCGCGCGTCCGTCGCCGTCCGCGGCGCCGGACGGCATGGGCTCGCTCGCCCGAACGAGCAGGGTCGGTGCGGCGATCTCCGGCGCTGCCCAGTCGTCGAACAGGCGCATATAGCGGCCCATCGCGGTGAGCTGTTCGCCGCCGGACCTCATGAACTCCAGGCGCTGCGCCTGCGCCTGCGCCATCGCGTTCAGCACCCGGGGGTCGAAGGGGACCTCTCGGCTGAAGCTGTCGACCATCACCACGGCTGCCGGCGGCTCGCCCATGGCCTCCAGGTGTGCCGCCACGCCGTGGGCGATCCAGCCGCCCGAGGAGTAGCCGAGCAGGACGACCGGCTTTCCGCCGGCGCACTCCCGTACGGTCCGCGCGTGCAGCCGGAGCACGACGTCCGGGTCGGACGGAACCGGCTCCTCCTTCTCGTAGCCGGGGTGGACCAGTGCCCACACGTCCAGCCGGTCCCGGAAGGGTGCGGCGAACCGCGCGTACTGGTGCGCCCCGGCCGGTACGACGTACGGCGAGAAGCACATCAGCGCGAGGGGACCCTCGCCCTGGGACAGCCGTACCGGGGCGGGCGGCCGGGCCAGTTCCTCGGCCCTGCCGAACGACGGCCGGAAGCGGGCCGCCTCCATCAGCATGCCCATGGCCTCGGCGGCCGTCCCGTTCTCGCTCGCGTGCCGGTAGAGCTGCACCAGCATGTCGGTGGGCCGCTCCTGTGCGGTGCCACGGCCGGCGCCCTGGAGCCGCGTCAGCAGGTGCTTGGCGAGCCTGGCGGGCGTGGGATGGTCGAAGGCCAGTCCGGCGGGAAGATGCAGACCGGTCGCCGACGACAGGCGCCGGCGCAGGTCGATGGCGGTGAGCGAGTCGAAGCCGAGTTCCAGGAAGTGCGCGGTGGGCAGCACGTCCTCGGCCGATGCGTGACCGAGGACCACGGCGCTCTGGGAGCGGACGTGCTCCAGCAGCCGCTCCTCCTGCTCGGCCGGGGCCAGTCCGGCGAGTTCGGCCGCCAGCGCCGCCGCGCCGCCGGCCTCCTCGCCGGCGGCCTGCTCGGCCCGGCCGGCCTCCAGGAGCCGCTGTACGTCGGGCAGGTCGGCCAGCAGCGGACTGGGCCGTCCCACGGTGAACGCGGGCAGGAACTTCTCCCAGTCGATGGGGGCGACGGTGAGGGCCGCCTCGCCGTGCTCGACGGCCTGGCGCAGGGCGGAGATCGCCAGTTCGGGGTCCATGACGCCCAGGCCACGCCGCTCGCCGCGCTCCTGGACCGCGTCGTCGACCATGCCGCCGCCCGCCCAGCCGCCCCAGGCGACCGAGGTCGCGGTCAGGCCGCGGGCCCGCCGCCGCAGTGCCAGGGCGTCGAGGAAGGCGTTGGCGCAGGCGTAGGAGGCCTGCCCACCGCTGCCCCAGACACCGGCACCGGAGGCGAAGAGGACGAACGCGTCCAGCTCACGGCCGTCGAGCAACGCGTCGAGATGGAGCGCGCCGGTGACCTTGGCGGCCGCGGCTTCGGCGAACTCGTCGAGACCGGCGTCGGCCAGCACGGACGACCGGGCCGTGCCGGCGGCGTGCAGCACCGCGGTGAGCGGGTGCCGCGACTCGATGCCGGCGAGCAGCTGGGCCACCGCGTCGCGGTCGGCGATGTCGCAGGCGGCGATGGTCACTTCGGCGCCCAGGGCGGTCAGCTCCGCGTGCAGTTCCCGCGCACCGGGGGCGTCGGGCCCGCTCCTGCTGGTGAGCACCACGTGCTGCGCGCCCGCGCCGGCCAGCCAACGGGCCAGGTGCCGGCCCACGCCGCCGGTTCCGCCGGTGACCAGGACGGTGCCGCGAGGCTGCCACGGTGTCGCGGGCTCCGCGTCGGCCGGCCGTGCCCGGACCATGCGCCGGCCGTACACGCCGTCGGCACGTACGGCGAGCTGGTCCTCGTCATGCTGGGCCAGCACTCCGGCCAGGCGGCGCAGGGCGTGCTCGTCCGGCGTCCCGGGCAGATCGACGAGACCGCCCCAGCGCCGGGGCAGTTCCAGCGCGGCGACGACGCCCAGACCCCACAGCTGTGCCTGACCGGCGTCGCGCAGCGGGTCGGTGTCTCCGGTGGACACGGCTCCGCGGGTCGCGCACCACAGCGGTGCCTGGACGTCGATGTCGCCGAGCGCCTGTATCAGGCTGACGGTCGTGGCGAGGCTCGCGGACAGCGTCGGGTGGGCCGGGTGGCAGCCGGGGGCGAGGCCGAGCATCGACAGGACACCGGCGGGCTGTTCGCCGCCGAGTTCCTCGGCGAGCCGTTTTCCCGCCTGCGCGCGGTCGCAGTCGACGGGGAGTTCGACGACCCGCACCTTGGCGCCGTGGGCGCCGAGCACGCCGACGACGCAGGGCGCCCACTGCGCGTCCGCGAGTCCGGCGGGGAGTACGGCGAGCCACAGGCCGTCCAGGCGGGGTGCCGGGTGGTCGGTCAGCCGCCGGAAGGAGACGCGGTAGCGCCAGCCGTCCACCGTGGACTTCTCGCGGCTGCGCCGACGCCAGGCGGACAGCACCGGCAACGCCGGGCCGACGAGGGCGGCGTCGTCCGCACCGAGTTCACCGGCGAGCCCGGGCAGGTCCGCGTTCTCCACCAGCTCCCAGAACCCGGCCTCGACCGGGTCGGCGCCCGCGGGCACGGGATCGGCGCTCTCCAGCCAGTACCGCTGCCTCTGGAAGGCGTACGTCGGCAGGTCCACGCGCCGTACCGGACGCCCGGCGAAGGGGACCGTCAAGTCCACGTGCACGCCGCTCACGTGGAGTTCGGACACGGAGCGCAGGAAGCGGTCCATGCCGCCCTGGTCTCTGCGCAGCGAAGCGCCGGTCACGGCGTCGGCACCGGCCTCCTCCGCGATCTCCTGCACCGCGCCGGCCAGCAGCGGGTGCGGGCTGCACTCGACGAACACCCCGTGCCCGTCCGCGAGCAGCGTCCGTACGGTCCGCTCGAACTCCACCGTGTGCCGCGCGTTGCGGTACCAGTACCCGGCGTCCAGGGCGATGGTGTCCAGCACCGTGCCGGTCACCGTGGAATAGAAGGGGACGTCGGCGGCACGCGGCGCGACCGGGGCCAGCAGCTCCAGGAGTTCGCTGCGCAGGCTCTCGACCTGGGCGGAGTGTCCAGCGCCGGTGGCGCCGCGGACCTTGCGCACGCGCACGCCCTCGTCCTGGAGTTCCGCCAGGAGTTCGTCGACCGCGCCGGGCTCTCCGGAGACGGTCAGGGCGGCGGGCCCGTTCACCGCGGCGACCGACAGCCGGTCCCCGTACTTCTCCAGCCTCGCGCGGGCCCGTTCGGCGGGCATGGCGACCGCGAGCATCGCGCCGTGGCCGATGAGCTTGGTCAGCGAGCGGCTGCGCAGGGCCACGATCCGGGCCGCGTCGTCCAGCGTCAGCGCGCCCGCGACGTACGCGGCGGCGACCTCGCCCTGCGAGTGGCCGACGACGGCGGCAGGCGTCACACCGTAGGAGCGCCACAGGGCGGCCAGCGACACCATCACCGTGAACAGCGCGGGTTGGGCGACCTCCACCTCGGCCACGTCCTGCGCACCGGGCTCGGCGCGCAGGACGTCGAGCAGCGGCCAGTCGAGGTAGGGGGCGAACGCCTCGGCGCAGGTGTTCGCCTGCTCGGCGAAGACCGGTGAGGTGTCCAGCAGTTCGCGGGCCATCTGCGTCCACTGCGAGCCGTGACCAGGGAAGACGAAGGCGACCTTGCCGGAGGCCGCGGCGGTGCCCTGGACCACCGTGTCCGCGGGTGCGCCGTCGGCGAGCGCCGCGAGCCCGGCCCGCAGCTCGTGCCGGTCACGGCCGACGACCACAGCCCGCTGCTCCAGCTGCGTCCGCGAGGTGACGAGGGCGCGGCCGACATCGGTCAGGGCGAGCCCTGCGGTGCGGTCGAGGTGGTTCAGCAGCCGGCGGGCCTGCGCACGCAGGGACCGGTCGGTCTTCGCGGACAGCGCCCACGGGATCACGTTCAAGGGCCGGGCGCCGGTCCCGCCTTGCAGGGCGGGGGGCCGTTCGTCCTCGACGACGGGAGCGTCCTGCACCACGGGCGTCCGCTCACCCTCCACGGCGGGGGCCTCCTCCGCCACGGGCGTCGGCGCGTCCTCGGTGGCGGGCGTGGTCTTCGGGGCCTGCTCGATGATGGTGTGTACGTTGGTGCCGCTCATCCCGAAGGAGGAGACGGCCGCACGCCGTGGCCTGCCCTGGTCGGGCCAGGCGGTCTGCTTGGTCAGCAGGCGCACGGTCCCGTCGGACCAGTCGACGTCCGGGGTCGGCTCGTCGACGTGCAGCGTTCGCGGCAGGACGCCGTTACGGATGGCCATCACCATCTTGATGACACCGCCGACGCCCGCGGCCGCCTGCGCGTGGCCGATGTTGGACTTCAGCGAGCCCAGCCACAGCGGCCGGCCCCCGGAACGCTCCTTGCCGTAGGTGGCCAGCAGCGCCTGCGCCTCGATCGGGTCGCCGAGCCGCGTTCCGGTGCCGTGGGCCTCCACGGCGTCCACCTCGTCCGGGCCGAGCCGGGCATTGGCCAGCGCCTGCCGGATGACCTGCTGCTGGGCCCTGCCGCTGGGCGCGGTCAGGCCGTTGGAGGCGCCGTCCTGGTTGACCGCGCTGCCCCGCACGACGGCCAGGACCTCGTGCCCGTTGCGGCGGGCGTCGGACAGCCGCTCCACCAGGACCAGGCCGACGCCCTCGGCGAAGCCGGTGCCGTCGGCGGACGAGGAGAACGCCTTGCAGCGGCCGTCGGCGGACAGCGCGCGCTGCCGGCTCGACATGGTGAACGCGGACGGCCCGGCCATCACCATCACACCGCCGGCCAGCGCCATGGAGCACTCGCCGCCCCGCAGCGCCTGGACGGCGAGGTGGAGGGCGGTCAGCGAGGACGAGCACGCGGTGTCGACGGTGACCGAGGGCCCCTGGAGGCCGAAGGTGTAGGAGAGGCGGCCGGAGATCACGCTGGCCGCGTTGCCGCTGGGGAGGTAGCCCTCGACGCCGTCGGGCACCTTGAGCGGACGGCCGGTGTAGTCCTGGTAGCCGGAGCCGACGAAGACGCCCGTGGCGGTGGAGCGCATCGCGTCGGGGGCGATCCCGGCGCGCTCGAAGGCCTCCCAGGCGGTCTCCAGCAGCAGGCGCTGCTGCGGGTCCATGGCGACGGCCTCGCGTGGGCTGATGCCGAAGACCGCGGGGTCGAACTCGTCCGCGTCGTGGAGGAATCCGCCGTGGGTGGTGTACGTGGTGCCAGGGTGGTCGGGGTCCGGGTGGTAGAGCGCCTCGACGTCCCAGCCGCGGTTGCCGGGGAATCGGGAGATCGCATCGCGGCCCGAGGCGACCAGCTCCCACAGGTCCTCGGGGGAGCGCACGCCGCCGGGGTAGCGGCAGGCCATCGCGATGATGGCGATCGGCTCGTCCAGCACCGTGGCGGCCGCCGCGGGCATGGCCGCCTCGTCCTGGCCGCCGGTGAGTTCGGCGAGCAGGTGGGCGGCGAGGTCCGCGGCCGTGGGGTGGTCGAAGACCAGCGTCGTGGGCAGGGCGAGGCCGGTGGCCTCGTTGATCCGGTTGCGCAGTTCCACCGCGGTCAGGGAGTCGAAGCCGAGGTCCCGGAAGGGCCGGTCGGACTCGACGGCGCCCGCTCCACGGTGGCCGAGGACGGCGGCGGCGTGCGTGCGCACGAGGTCCACGACGGCACGTGCGCGGTCCTCGGACGACAGCCCGGCCAGGCTCTCGGCGAGCGCTCCGGTGCCGTGGCGGTCCTCGGGGGTGTCCTGCGCGAGCGCCGCGCGCACCTCGGGGAGGTCGCCGAGCAGCGGGCTGGGCCGGCCGAGGGTGAACGGCACGATGAAGCGCGACCAGTCCACGTCGGCCACGGTCACCAGGGTCTCGTCGCGGTCGAGCGCGCGCTGCAGGGCGGTGATCGCCGACGCGGGGCTCATGGCACTGAGGCCGCGACGGCGCAGCCGCTCCTCGTCGTCGCCGTCCTCGACCATGCCGCCGTCGGCCCAGGGACCCCAGGACACGGCGGTCGCGGTGAGGCCGCGGTCGCGGCGCTGCCGGGCGAGAGCGTCGAGGAAGGCGTTGCCGGCGGCGTAGGCGGCCTGGCCGCCGCTGCCCCAGACTCCGGAGATGGAGGAGAAGAGGACGAAGGCGTCGAGCTCCTGGTCGCCCAGCAGTTCGTCCAGGTGCGCCGCGCCGTCTGCCTTGGCGGCGAGCGCGGCGGCGAAGGCGGCCGGGGTGGTGGCGTCGACCGTGCCGGCGTCGGCGACCCCGGCGGCATGCACGACGGCGGTGAAGACGTGCCCGGCGAGCAGGGCTTTCACGGCCGCGCGGTCGGCCACGTCGCACGCGGTGACGGTGACCCGTGCGCCCAGGTCCTCCAGTTCGGCCCGCAGGGCGGCGGCGCCCGGGGCGTCCGCGCCCCGGCGGCCGGCGAGGACGAGGTGTTCGGCGCCGCCGCGCGCCAGCCAGCGGGCGACGTGGCCGCCCAGCGCGCCCGTACCACCGGTGACGAGGACGGTGCCGCGGGGCTGCCAGCGGCGGGTGGCGGCTGCTCGTGCCGGTGCGTGGGCGAGCCGCCGGGCGTGGACGCCTGAGGCGCGGACGGCGAGCTGGTCCTCCTCCCACCGGCCCGTCAGCGTCTGTCCCAGCACGTCGGCCAGGCGTGCGGCGGCTTGGTCGTCGACGGTCTCCGGCAGGTCGATCAGGCCGCCCCAGCGTCGGGGCAGTTCCAGGGCGACGGTGCGGCCCAGCCCCCAGACCTGGGCGTGCCGGGCGTCGCGTACGGCGTCGGAGGGGCTCACGGCCACCGCGCCCGAGGTGAGGCACCACAGCGGGGCGTCGACGCCCGCGTCGCCCAGGGCTTGCACGAGCAGCAGGGTGGGCGGCGCGGGGTCGCCGGTGAGAAGCAGGGACAGGACGCCGTCGACCGGCCCGGTCCCGGCCAGCCGGCGGGCCAGGTGGGCGCGGTCGCTCGCCGCGCCGACGACCAGTGTCTTCGCAGTGGCGCCGCGAGCCGTGAGCGCGGCGCGCACCGCGGCCGTCCGCTCGTCCTCCTCCTCGGGTACGGCCAACAGCCAGGTGCCGCCGATCCCGGCCGAAGCCGGCTCGCCCAGGCGCTTCCACGTCTCGCGGTAGCGCCAGTTGTCGACGGTGGACTGCTCCTTGCGCTGCCGCCGCCACGACGACAGCCGCGGCAGCACCTCGCTGAACGCGTCCCCCGCCCCGATGTCCAGGGTCTCGGCGAGGGCCTGCAGGTCCTCGCGCTCCACGGTCTCCCAGAACTCCGCGTCCACCGGATCCACCCCCGCGGCGGCGGCAGCCGTTTCCGGGGCGGCGACCCAGTACCGCTCGTGCTGGAAGGCGTACGTCGGCAGGTCGGTCCTGCGCGCACCGGCGAAGAAGACACTCCAGTCCACCGCGACACCGTGGGTGTGCAGATGAGCCAGGGCCGTGACGAGCGCCTGCCGCTCGGGGCGGTCGGCCCGCAGCGTGGGCACCGTGACGACACCGTCGAGGCAGCTCTGCGCCATGCCGCTGAGGACGCCGCCCGGGCCGATCTCCACGAAGGTCTGCACGTCCAGGCCGTGCAGGGTCCGCACGCCGTCGGCGAAGCGGACGGCCTCACGGACGTGCCGGACCCAGTACTCGGGGGTGTAGGCGTCGACGAGCCGGCCCGTGAGGTTGGAGACGACGGGTAACTGCGGCTTCCCGAAGGCCAGGCCACGGACGACCTCGGCGAACTCCTCCAGCATCGGGTCCATCAGCGGCGAGTGGAAGGCGTGGCTGACCTTCAGCCGGGACGTCTTGCGGCCCTGACCGGCGAAGAACGCGGCGATCGCCAGGGCCGCCGTCTCGTCACCGGAAATCACCACCGACGAGGGGCCGTTGACCGCGGCGATGCTCACCCCGTCGGTGAGGTGGGACAGGACTTCCTCTTCGGTCGCCTGCACGGCGATCATCGCGCCGCCCGCGGGCAGGGCCTGCATCAGCGCGGCGCGGGCGGACACCAGCTTCGCCGCGTCGTCGAGGGACAGCGCTCCGGTCACGTGCGCGGCGGCGATCTCGCCCACGGAGTGGCCCACGACGAAGTCGGGCCGCACGCCCAGGGATTCGAGGAGCCGGAACAGGGCCACCTCGACCGCGAAGAGCGCGGGCTGGGTGCACCCGGTCTGCTGCAGGGTCTCGGCATCGACGTCGACCGGGGCGTCCAGACGCGCGCACACCTCGTCGTACGCCGCGGCGAAGACGGGGAACGCCGCGTGCAGCTCACGCCCCATGCCGATGCGCTGCGAGCCCTGACCCGAGAACAGGAAGGCCGTCCTGCCGCCGGCCGGGCGGCCCAGCAGCACACGGGACGAAGGGGTCCCGGCGGCCAGGTCCGCCAGCCCGAGGAGCAGTTCCTCATGGTTCTCCCCCACGACCGCGGCCCGGTGACGCAGGGCCGCGCGGGTCGTGGCCAGCGAGAGCCCGATGTCGTGCGGCCGGACCTCGCCCCGTACACGGGGCAGCAGCCGGGCCGCCTGGGCCTTCAGCGCCGCGTCACTCCTGGCGGAGAGCACCCACGCCAGGGGGCCGTCGGAGGGCGCCCCTGCGGGCTCCTCGTCCTGGGCCGGCGGGGCCTGTTCGATGATGGTGTGGGCGTTGGTGCCGCTGACGCCGAAGGACGACACGGCGGCCCGGCGCGGGTGATCGGTCTGCGGCCACTCCACGGCCTCGCTCAGCAGTCGGACGTCACCGGCCGACCAGTCCACGTGCGGCGTCGGCTCGTCCACGTGCAGGGTCCGCGGCAGGACACCGTGCCGCATCGCCATGACCATCTTGATGATGCCGCCGACGCCGGCGGCCGCCTGCGCGTGACCGATGTTGGACTTCAACGAGCCCAGCCACAACGGCTGCCCCTGCGGCCGCTCCCGGCCGTACGTGGCGAGCAGCGCCTGCGCCTCGATCGGATCACCCAGCGTCGTGCCCGTACCGTGCGCCTCCACGACGTCGATCTGGGCGGGAGACAGGCCCGCCGATGCCAGGGCCTGGCGGATCACCCGCTGCTGCGCCGGGCCGTTGGGCGCGGTCAGGCCGTTGGAGGCGCCGTCCTGGTTGACGGCGCTGCCACGGACGACGGCCAGCACCCGGTGACCGTTGCGCCGGGCGTCGGACAGCCGTTCCACCAGCAGCATGCCGACGCCCTCGGCCCAGCCCGTGCCGTCGGCACCGGCGCCGAACGCCTTGCAGCGTCCGTCGGCGGCCAGGCCGCGCTGCCGGCTGAACTCCACGAACGCGGTGGGCGTGGTCATCACCTGCACGCCGCCGGCCAGCGCCATCGAGCATTCACCGCCACGCAGCGCCTGGATCGCCCAGTGCAGCGCCACCAGGGACGACGAACACGCCGTGTCGACGGTGACCGCCGGGCCCTCCAGGCCGAAGGTGTAGGCGATGCGGCCGGACATCACACTGGCGGAGTTGCCGGTCCCGAGATGGCCGTCCGACTCGCCGCCCACCCCGACCAGGAGGTTGACGTAGTCCTGGTAGCCGGAGCCGACGAAGACCCCGGTACGGCTCCCGCGCACCGACTCCGCGTCGATACCGGCCCGCTCGAACGTCTCCCACGTG
>NZ_JBEYXJ010000148.1:0-16706 GCF_040645015.1 Streptomyces sp. NPDC046881
CCGCTGCCGTGGCTGCCCAGCCACGGGCTGGACCCGACCTCGGCTTCCCGACGGGGCCCCCCGCCGTCCGGCGAGGGGCCCCTTCGGTCTACAGCTTCTCCACCGGCGCGTACCGCAGCAGCAGCCGCTTCGGCTTGGTGTCGCCGAAGTCGATCGTCGCCTCCGCGTTCGCGCCCGTGCCCTTCACCGCGACGACCGTGCCGAGCCCGAACTGGTCGTGCGTGACCCGGTCCCCGACGGCCAGGGCGACCACCGGCTTCTCCGCCGTGCGGCGCGTGGCGAACCCGGACGCGCCCGACGCCGAGGAGCGCGAACGGCTGGAGGACAGCGAGGCCGCGATCCCGGACGCCGGCCCGGAGGACACCGGCGCCGCCGCCCCCGTCCGCTTCCACTCCACGTGGGTGGCCGGGATCTCCTCCAGGAAGCGGGAGGGCGGGTTGTACGACGGCTGGCCCCAGGCGCTGCGCATCGCCGACCGCGTGAGGTACAGCCGCTCCCGCGCGCGCGTGATGCCGACGTACGCCAGGCGCCGCTCCTCCTCCAGCTCCTTGGTCTGGCCGAGGGCGCGCATGTGCGGGAAGACGCCGTCCTCCATGCCGGTCAGGAACACGACCGGGAACTCCAGGCCCTTGGCGGTGTGCAGGGTCATCAGCGTGATGACGCCGTCGCCGTCCTCCTCGTCGGGGATCTGGTCGGAGTCGGCGACCAGGGCGACCTGCTCCAGGAAGTCGGCGAGCGTGCTCTGCTCGTCCTCGCCGCGCTCCTGCTCGAACTCCAGGGCGACGGCCGCGAGTTCCTGGAGGTTCTCGATCCGGGTCTCGTCCTGGGGGTCGGTGGAGGCCTGCAACTCGGCGAGGTACCCGGTGCGTTCGAGGACCGCCTCCAGGACGGTGGCCGGGCCGGCGCCGGACTCCACGATGGTGCGCAGGTCCTCCATCAGCGTGTTGAACCGCTTGACCGCGTTGGTGGAGCGCGCGGCCATGCCGTACGCCTCGTCCACCCGCTTCAGGGCCTGCGGGAAGCTGATCTTCTCCCGCTGGGAGAGGGCGTCGATCATCGCCTCCGCGCGCTCGCCGATGCCCCGCTTGGGCACGTTGAGGATGCGGCGCAGCGGCACCGAGTCCTCGGGGTTGGCGAGGACGCGCAGGTAGGCCAGGACGTCCCGGACCTCCTTGCGCTCGTAGAAGCGGACCCCGCCGACGACCTTGTAGGGCAGGCCGACGCGGATGAAGACCTCTTCGAAGACACGGGACTGGGCGTTGGTGCGGTAGAACACGGCGACGTCGCCGGCCTTGGCGTCGCCCGCGTCGACCAGGCGGTCTATCTCGTCGGCGACGAACTGGGCCTCGTCGTGCTCGGTGTCGGCGACGTACCCGGTGATCCGGGCGCCCTGGCCGGCGTTGGTCCACAGGTTCTTCGGGCGGCGGGACTCGTTGCGCTCGATGACCGCGTTGGCCGCGCTCAGGATGGTCTGCGTGGAGCGGTAGTTCTGCTCCAGCAGGATCGTCGTCGCGTCCGGGTAGTCCTCCTCGAACTGGAGGATGTTACGGATCGTCGCGCCCCGGAAGGCGTAGATCGACTGGTCCGCGTCACCCACGACGCAGAGTTCGGCGGGCGGGATGTCGTACTCGCCGGGCGGGGTGTCGGCGTCCTGCGCGGTGCGCTCGCCCGTGCCGACGAGTTCCCGCACGAGCGCGTACTGCGCGTGGTTGGTGTCCTGGTACTCGTCCACCAGGACGTGCCGGAAGCGGCGGCGGTAGTGCTCGGCGACGTCCGGGAAGGCGCGCAGCAGGTTGACCGTCGTCATGATCAGGTCGTCGAAGTCCAGCGCGTTCGCCTCGCGCAGCCGCGACTGGTAGAGCGCGTAGGCCTGGGCGAGGGTCTTCTCGAAGCCGTCGGCGGCCTGGGCGGCGAAGTCCTCCTCGTCGATCAGCTCGTTCTTCAGGTTGCTGATCTTGGCGCTGAAGGACTTCGGCGGGAAGCGCTTGGGGTCGAGGTCCAGGTCACGGCAGACCAGGGCCATCAGGCGCTTGCTGTCGGCGGCGTCGTAGATCGAGAAGGACGAGGTGAAGCCGAGCTTCTTGCTCTCGCGGCGCAGGATGCGCACGCACGCGCTGTGGAAGGTCATCACCCACATCGCGTTCGCGCGCGGGCCGACGAGCTGCTCGACGCGCTCCTTCATCTCGCCCGCGGCCTTGTTGGTGAAGGTGATCGCGAGGATCTGGCCCGGGTGGACGCCCCGCTCGCCCAGCAGGTGCGCGATGCGGTGGGTCAGCACGCGGGTCTTGCCGGAGCCGGCGCCGGCGACGATGAGCAGCGGGGAGCCGGCGTGCACGACCGCGGCGCGCTGGTTCTCGTTCAGCCCCTCCAGGAGTGCCGCCGAGTCGAGCGCGGGGCGCGGGGCGCCGTCGCGGTAGTAGGCGTCGCGGTCCGGCGGCACGTCGAACTTCCCGCCGAACAGATCGTCCGGAAGCGGCTCCGGAGCGTGATCGTCCTCGGGCGGCGGCGGGGGCTCCTCCTGGTGCCCGCGAGGGGGCTGGAGGTCCGCCAGGAAGCTGTCGTCAAAGAGGCTGCTCATCGCTCTCCGAGTCTAGGGCGCCCCACCGACAACCGGTCACGGTCCCCGGAACATGGCGGCGCCGACGGCGGGTTGATCTTCGTACCCGAAGTGCGTTTCCGCCGCTCACACACCGGAAGCGCCCGGTCACGGGGATGTGAAAGTGCCCTTAGGTCACGGAAATGTATCGGACATACCGCACACCAACCTTCACAGAAGACACACGAGTTGGCTAGGTTGCCGTCAGGCCGTACGACCCCCCTCCGGCGAACGTCGCCGGGCCGCACGGCCTCCGCCGAGTCCGGCGCGCCCCGCACGGTGCCCGGAGCCGGGGACCCACCGATCCTGGGGTGAATCGGCCGACTCCCGCCCGGGACGACGCCGTAGGGCGACCCTTCCGAGCATCCGCCCGAACCCTCCCCCAGAGCCCTCGAGGCCTGGGACCCCCACCGCTCACCCGGTAGGCGGCAGTACGGAAGGAGTCGCCTCCCTTGGCGTCGCACCGCAAGCCGCGCCCCGGCGGCACCCCGGGAGCGGGCATCGGCACCCCCGCCCTCGCCACCGCCGCCCTCACCTCCGTGGCCGTGCTTTCCCAGACCGCCGAGGCCGCGCCCCTGCCCGCCGTCGGCCACGCCGCGCCGAGCCCGGAAGAGGTCGAGCGGAAGATCGACGACCTGTACCGCCGCGCGGAATCGGCCGCCGAGGCAGCCGCCGCGGGCAAGGAGCGGGGCGGACGCACCGACCGGGGGAACGGACGGGGCGAGCGGGGGGCCGAGCGCCGGGCCGGAGGACCGGAGCAGGGGTCCGGGCGGGCTGAGGGCCGGGGCGAGCGGGCCGAGGGGGCCGAGGCCCCGGGACGCCGCGCGGACAGCCTCCAGCGACTGCGGAACGAGGTCGCCCGCCGCGCCCAGCACCGCGCCCTGCCGAACCTGCGCGGCATGATCCCGGCCCAGCGCGGCGGGCAGGTACAGCGTGGCGGGCAGATCCAGCGCGACGCCGGTCGCGCCGGGGGCACGGGCGTCGCTCCGGCCGCCGCTCCGGCCATGGGGAGCACGGGTTTCTCCCCGTCCGTAGCCGGGGGTACGGGCGTCGCCCCGACCATGGGGAGCACGGGTTTCTCCCCCTCCGCGGCCGGGGGTACGGCCGCTGCCCCGGCCCCGGGGGCCACGGGTTTCTCCCCCTCCGTCGGGGGCTCGGGCATCGCACCGTCCGCCGGAGAGACGGCCGTCACCGGGGCCTCTCCGGACACGGGGACCGCGCGGCACGCTCGTGGCACGCGAGTCGCTCCGCCCGTTCGGGAAGCGGGAATCGCGCAGCTCGCCGGGGACACGGGAGTCGGCTTGCCCGTGCAGGACACCGGCATCGCGTCCCCTGTTCGGGAGACGGGCATCACGCCGCCTGCCAGGGATACGGCGATCGCGGCCGCGCGGGACACCGGATTGGCGTCCCCTCTCCAGGACACGAGCGTCCGGGACACCGCAGTCGCGCCTCCCGCGCGGGACACGGCCGTCGGTGCCGCTGCCGTCCAGGACAGCGGCGCCGGCGCGGCTGCCCGCGAATCAGCGGCCACCGCGCTCACCGCTGCCACGCCGGCCACCGCGCCCACAGCGGCGGCTTCCGCCGCCGCTCCCGTCACCGGCCGTCCGGACGCCGTGGCGAGCGGTCCCCAGGCCGCCAAGGCCGCCGTGCAGAAGAAGCTCGCCCACGCGCGCGTGCTGCTGGTGCAGCACGCTGTGCAGGCCGCCACCGCACCGTCCGGCACGTACGCGACCAAGGCCAGGAAGGCCATCGCGTTCGCCCGCGCGCAGGTCGGCAAGCCGTGCGTGTGGGGCGCCGCGGGTCCGGGCTCCTACGACTGCTCGGGCCTCACCCAGGCCGCCTGGAAGTCCGCCGGCGTGACCCTCCCGCGCACCGCGCGGGAGCAGGCCGAAGCGGGCACCCCGGTGCCGCCGGCCGACGCCCGCCCCGGTGACCTCGTCTTCTTCCACGACGACGTCAGTCACGTCGGGCTCTGCACGGGCGACGGCATGATGATCCACGCCCCCAGGCCGGGCGCGTACGTCCGTGAGGAGCCGGTCTCCGGCATCGGCGAGTCGGCCGTCCACAGCGTGGTGCGGCCGGGCTGACCCCGGGGCGCGTCGGGGATCAGGTCCAGAGGACGGCGATGAAGATGTTGGCCGTGGTGAGCAGGCCGACCAGACCGAAGAGGCCCTTGTCGATCCGTTCCTCGTCGCGCTTCACGTAGACCAGGCCGAGGATCACGATCAGCAGGGCCAGCTTTACGCCGATCTTGACGGTGTTGACGTGGTGGTCGTCGGCCTGGTTGAGGCCGACCAGGGCCACGCCGGTGACCAGCATGGTCAGGGCGCCGTGCAGCATCCCGGGCACGAACCGGGCCGTGCCCTGGCCCATCGCCTTCATCTGGGTGAGGAAACCGCCGAGCAGCGCGGCGATTCCGACGATGTGCAGGCCGACGAAGAGATGGATGAGTACGTCCATGGAGCCGGAGCCTAGCCAGGGGCCTCCGGCCGTCCCGCCACCGGGCCCGCCGAAGGGCCCCCCTTCCGGGCCGCTGAAGATCTGCATATATGCGAGCCATAGCACCCCACGGCCCCCGCCAGTCCCCCTTTCCGCGCTTCGGTCACCACGCTCAGTGAAGGCGACGACTCCAGTACCCTCTTGCGGTCACATACGGTCACAACCTGGTCCGTCCGAACCAGTTCCGTACAGCGCGTTACCTTCTCGTCACCGTCCGGCCTAGCGTCCTCCCCCAGGTGACCGGCTCCCCACCGCCGCCCGGGCCAGGGGCGGCAGTCGGCCACCACCGCCGAGAAAGGCCCGGCGGCGGCCCGTTCCCCTCGTCGGGCCGCCGCGGGGCGTACTGACCGCTCGGTCGTGCGAGTCGTACGGAAGGACGTGACGGTCCAGGTGGCAGCGCACCGCAAGCCCTCGCAACGCCCGTTCAGCGGCCAAACGGCCCGGACGGCCGTGACGCTCGCCCTGGCGGGCGCGGCCACCGCGACGGGCTTCGACGGGACGGGACACGCCGAGCCGCAGCTGACGCCGGAACAGGTGAAGGCCAAGGTGGACACCCTGTACCGGGAGGCCGAGACCGCCACCGAGAAGTACAACGGGGCGAAGGAGAAGGCGGACGCGTCCCAGCGGCGGCTGACCTCGATCCAGGAGGAGGCCGCCCGCAAGCAGACGAAGCTGAACTCGGCCCGGGAGACGCTGGGTTCGATCGCGGCGGCGCAGTACCGGCACGGCGGCATCGCCCCGGCCTGGCAACTGGCCCTCTCCAGCGACCCCGACCGGTACCTGGACGGCGCCGCGCTCGCCGAACGGGCCGGTGACCGGCAGGCCGCCGCGGTCTCACGGGTGCGCGGGCAGCTGCGAGAGATCGAGCGGCTGCGCGGTGCCGCGCGCATCGAACTGACCTCGCTGCGGTCCCGGCAGACCGAGCTGAACCGGCAGAAGAGGACCGTCACCGGCAAGCTGACCGAGGCCCGGCGGCTGCTGGCGCGGCTGACTCCTCGGCAGCGCACCGGGGTCACCGGTGCCGGCGGTACGGGCGGGCCGCGCGTCTCCCGGTCGGCCGCCGGCCCGCGGGAGCCGCTGGAGCGGGCCGGGTCCGCCCCGGCCCCCACCACCCGCGCTGCGGCGGCCGTCGCCTACGCCTACGGCAAGCTCGGCAGCCCCTATGTGTGGGGGGCGACCGGCCCCAACGCCTTCGACTGCTCGGGCCTGGTCCAGGCCGCCTACCGCTCCGCCGGCATCTCCCTGCCGCGCACCACCTACGCCCAGATCGACGCCGGCCACAGGGTCTCCCGCTCCGAACTCCAGCCGGGGGACCTGGTGTTCTTCTACTCCGGGATCAGTCACGTCGGCATCTACGTGGGCAACGGCCGGATGATCCACGCCCCGAACCCGTCGGCCCCGGTCCGCCTGGCCCCGATCGACGAGATGCCCTTCGCGGGGGCGACCAGGGTGGCCTGAGGGGGCGGGCCGGTGCGGGGGGCGCGGGCGAGCCCGTAGGGGGTCAGACCAGCCGGCGTGCGGTCGCCCAGCGGGTCAGCTCGTGCCGGTTGGACAGCTGGAGCTTGCGCAGGACCGCCGAGACATGGGACTCGACCGTCTTCACCGAGATGAACAGCTGCTTGGCGATCTCCTTGTACGCGTAGCCACGGGCGATCAGGCGCAGCACCTCGCGTTCCCGCTGGGTGAGGCGGTCCAGGTCCTCGTCCACCGGCGGGGCGTCGGTGGAGGCGAAGGCGTCCAGCACGAACCCGGCGAGCCGCGGGGAGAAGACGGCGTCGCCCTCCTGGACGCGGAAGATGGAGTCGACGAGGTCGGCGCCGGTGATGGTCTTGGTGACATAGCCCCGGGCGCCGCCGCGGATCACCCCGATCACGTCCTCCGCCGCGTCCGACACGGACAGCGCGAGGAACCGGACGGGCTGTTCGGCGTCCGCCGTCAACGCCGCGCACCGACGCAGCACTTCGACCCCGCCGCCGCCCGGCAGGTGGACGTCGAGGAGGACGACCTCGGGCCGGGTGGCGGTGATGACCGTGACCGCCTGGTCGACGTCGGCGGCCTCGCCGACCACCTCGACACCGGTCTCTGCCGTCCGGCCGATCTCGGCCTGGACGCCGGCGCGGAACATCCGGTGGTCGTCCACGAGGACCACCCGGACGTGCCGCCCGCCCGCACCGCCGGGCCCTTCGGACTCGGCCGGCTCCGCTGCCCCCGCCGTGCCGTTCGCCTCGGTCGAGTCGCTCATGACGTCTTCTCCGCCCTCTCCATCTCCAGCTCGACCTCGGTGCCGCCGCCGGGCACCGCCCGCAACCGGGCCGTGCCGCCGTTGCGTTCCATACGGCCGATGATCGATTCTCTGACACCCATGCGGTCGGTGGGTATCGCGTCGAGGTCGAAGCCGGGGCCGCGGTCCCGTACGGACACGAAGACCGTCTTCCCCTCGACTTCGGCGTAGACCTGTACGGCACCGCCCTCGCCACCGTACTTGGCGGCGTTCACCATCGCCTCGCGCGCGGCCTGCATCTGCGCACCGGTCCTCTCGTCCAGCGGGCAGTCGCCGACGATCACGACCTCGATGGGGACGCCGTGCTTGTCCTCCACCTCGGCGGCGTTGCGACGCACCGCCTCGGCGACCGTGTCCGGCTCGTCGGCCTCGTCCTTGCCGGTGCCCTCCGGTTTGTACAGCCAGGCGCGCAGTTCGCGCTCCTGGGCGCGGGCGAGGCGGCGCACCTCGCTCGCCTGGTCGGCGTTGCGCTGGATCAGGGTGAGGGTGTGCAGCACGGAGTCGTGGACGTGGGCGGCGACCTCTGCGCGCTCCTGGGCGCGGATGCGCATCAACCGCTCCTCGGACAGGTCCTGGGTCATGCGGACCAGGTAGGGGCCGGCGAGCAGGGTGATGCCGACGAGGACGGCGAGCGCGGCCTGCAGGACCGCGCCCAGGTGGGCGGCGGAGCCCTGCAGCACGAAGACGACGGTGACACCGGCCGTGACGAGCAGGACGCCGCCGGCGGTGCGCAGCAGGGTGAGGGTGCGGCGCCGGCGGCCGGCCTCGACCCAGCGGGCCCGGCGGGCGTTGTCCGCCTGGCGCCAGACGAGGGCGACACCGGCCGCGACGAGGACGGCGGGGACCAGGTACGCCTTGGCCGCGCTGTCCAGGTCGACGCTGCTCACGAAGACCATGGACACGATGACCATGAGGAGCAGCGCGACGATCTGGCCCCGGTCCGGTTTGCGGGCGACGCGTCTGCGGCGGCCGTCGGGCCCGCCCTCCGTGCCCACCGGCGACGGCTTCTGGTCGCCGACGCCGCCGACGCCGAGCGGGACGAAGAACCAGAACGCGGCGTACAGCAGCGCTCCGAGGCCGTCGGCCATGAACAGGCCGACGAAGACGAGCCGCACCCACACGACGGGCAGCCCGAGATGCCCGGCGAGGCCCCGCGCCACTCCGCCGAGCCAGCGTCCGTCGCTGCTGCGGTAGAGCTTGCGCGGCGGCCGCGGGTCGTCGAGTGGCAGGCTTGCGGCTTCCGGCATGCCAACGATGGTCACACGGCCGGGCGGACGGGGCATCAGGGTCGGCCCCCGAGACACCCCTGATCTTCCGTCGGGGCCGGTCCGGGTGGGCGGACAGGCGGGCGGCGGGGGCCGGTCGAACGCTTCCCCGTCTCGTCTCAGGGCCGATTTCAGGGTTCGCCCAGGGTCGTCCCGACTGCCGCCGCGGCGGCCGGGCCGTCACCATGGAACGCATGACGGATCACGAGCACGCCGCGACGGGTCCGGGACCCGGCCCCGGCCCGCGCCCGGCCCCGGGCACCGGGCCGACGGATGCCGCGCCCGCCGCGACGGACGAGACGGGAGCGGCCGGCGCCGGCACCCATTCCCCCACGGACGGGCCCGCGCAGCAGGAGGGTGCCGGCGCCCCCGACCGGCTCCGGCGCGACCGCCGGCACAAGATGATCGCGGGCGTGTGTGCGGGACTGGGCCGGCAGACCGACATGGACCCGGTGATCTTCCGGATCACGCTGGCCGTGCTGTCGGCGACCGGCGGCCTGGGCCTCATCTTCTACGGCTTCGTCTGGCTCCTGGTGCCGTACGAGGACGAGGAGGAGAACGAGCTGCGCAAGCTCTTCACGGCCCGGGTCGACGGCCAGGCGCTGGCCGCCGTGCTGTTCACGCTGGTCGGCTGCGGGATCCTGCTGACCCTGCTGAAGAACGGCGGGGTGCTGGCGTTCGCCACGGTGCTCTCGCTGCTGCTGGCCGGCGCGGGGTACTGGTCGCCGCGCCGTGGGGCCCCGGGTCCCGACCCGCTGGCCGCGCAGGCCGCCGCCGACGCCCCGCCGGAGGCCCAGGCGCCGCCGGTCGTCGCCACCTACCCGTCGTGGTGGCGGGACCCGATCGTCAAGGACGGCTCTCATGTCGGCGGGACCGGGTATCTGTGGGGACCGGGCGACGCCGGGGAGCGGGACCCCCTCTCGGTCGTGGACGTCGGCATGGCCGCCCCCTGGACGCACCCCGGGGCGATACGGCCGCCGCACCCCGCGCCTCCGAGACCACGCGGACCACGCTGGATCGGCGGCTGGGTGTTTCTGCTGGCCCTGCTGACGGGCGGTGCGGTCACCGGGCTCGGCTGGCACACGCATCCGCTGGGCACCAGCCTGCAGGCCGGTCTGGCGGGCGCGCTGGCGGTGTTCGGACTGGGCATCGCGGTCAGCGCGGTCCTGGGCCGGACGGGGGCCGGGACGGTGTTCCTGGCGCTGGTCACGGCGGCGCTGCTCGCCGGGGCGGCGGCCCTGCCCCGGGACATCACCACCGACTGGCGCAAGACGTCCTGGAAGCCGGCCGCGGCGGCCCAGGTGCGGTCGGAGTACGACCTCGGCACCGGGCGGGGCACCCTGGACCTGACCCGGGTGCACCCGGGCAGGGGGCAGACGGTCTCGACGGACGCCCGGGTGGGGGCGGGAGAGCTGAAGGTGGTCGTGCCGGCGGACGCGACCGTGCGGATGAGCATCGACGTGGGGGTGGGCGACATCCGGTTGCCCGGGGACAGCGCGAGGGACGTGGACGTGCGGCCGGGCAGGCACAAGGAGGTGACGCTGGCTCCGGCCGAAGGTGCCGGGAAGGCCGGCACGCTGGAACTGACGCTCGGCGTCGGAGTGGGACAGGTGGAGGTCAGCCGTGCTGCGTCATGAGTTCCAGCCCGGGAAGCTGGTCGCCGGGCTCTTCCTCACCGCCACCGCTGCGGTGTACGCGGGGGACGCGGGCGGGCTGTGGGAGGCCCCGTGGTTCGCGGTCGTGCCGCTGGTCGTGGGCGGGCTGTGTCTGGCCGGGGCGACGGCCGCGCTGACTCGGGGGATACGCAGACGGGGCGGGGCGGAGGGCGGCGCGGAGGGCGGTCAGAGGTAGCCGTGGGCCCGTCGGCGCCGTGCCCGCCAGGCCGCGTCCACCGAGAGATAGGGGGCGCCGGCGAGGACGAGGGGGAGCCAGGCCATCAGGTAGGCGAGGTCGTTGCCGTAGTAGTAGGGGGTGCTGGCCCAGCTCACCGTCAGCCAGAGGCTGAGCGAGATCAGCGCGCCGCCGAGTGCGGCCAGCCGGCCGAACAGTCCGAGGAGGGTGCCGATGCCGACGGCCAGTTCGCCGAGGGCGACGGCGTAGCCGAAGCCGACCGGGCTCTTCAGAGCGAGGTCGACCATGGCCGGGATGGCGGAGGAGTCGCGGGCCGCGCGCATGGTCTCGCCGATCGAGCCGGTGCCGGCGGACTGCATGAAGGCGCTGTCGGTGAGCTTGTCCAGGCCGGCGTAGATGAAGGTGACGCCCAGGAAGATGCGCAGGGGCAGCAGGGCGTACTGGGCGGCGGTGTCCCGCCAGGTGCGGGGTCCGTGCAGCCCGGTGGTGTGTGTCTCGGTCCGCATGCCGTGAGTCATCGCCCCAGCCGCCTCTCGCCCGCCGTGCCACCCCTGCATTGACCATACGTATGACGAAGGGAGTCGGTTCAATCCTCTCGCGGATGATTTTCCGGATTTCGGGTGCTCGCGCGGGTCTGCCCGGTGCTCACTCGGTGACCTGGAGCGGGTACCGGTTGGTCGCCACACCGGCCGCGGTCACCACCTGGACGTCCACGGCGCCGGGCTCCACGTCGGCGGGCACGGGCACGGTCAGGGCGTGGTCCGTGGGGTTGCGGAAGCCGCCGGCGACGGGGACCAGGGGGACGTGGACGTCGACCGCGCCGATGCGGACGACCATGTGGGAGAGCCGGTCGGCGGTCTGGGCACCGGGCGGGACGAAGCCGCTGCCGCGGATCTCGATGTCGTCGCCGGTGCGGATCGGGCCGTCCAGGTCGCCGGGTTCGCGGGCGCGGACCACCGAGAGGATCACCGGCCGGCCGCCCTCGGCGTACTTGCCGGCCAGGTAGGTCGCGGCCGAGATCAGCACGACCACGGCCAGACCCCAGGGCAGGTCGGGCAGTCGGTCGGGGCGGCGGGCCAGCCGTACGGCGGCGAACAGCAGGGCGACGGCGCTGATGGCGACGTACTGGATGTCGGCGAAGGCGCCCTTGCCGGAGTCGTCGGTGAGCAGGTCGGCGGCGCGCGGGCGGTGGGCCGGCACCTTCTGCAGCCGCTGGGCGAGCACGCGCAGGCCCACCACCCGGCGGACCAGGACGGCGATGCCGCACACCACGGCGAGGACGGTCACCACGCCCGCGCCGTGCGCCAGATCGAGACCGGAGATCAGCGCGTCGCGTTCGGCGTGGTCGGAGGCGGCGGCCAGGCGGGCGGCCAGCAGCAGGACGGCGTAACCGACGAACAGCACCCAGCAGGCGGCGACGGTACGGGAGGTGGAGATGCGGTTGTCCTCGCCGATCACCGGGGCGAGCGCTCCGCCGCGCGCCCGGTGCAGGAGGCAGGCGGCGGTCAGCGCGCCGGCGACGGCCAGTGCGGCGAGCAGGGTCGCGGTGCGGGCGCCGGTCCAGCCCGCGCCGATCGCGGTGAGCGCCTCGGCGAGCAGCAGCGCGACGACCGCGCCCCACACGGCGCAGACCGTGCGCAGCCACAGCCGGGCGAGCCAGGCCGCGCCCTCGGCCCGGCCCTGTTCGGCGACGGCCTCGGCCCGCTGGGTCAGTTCCTCGGAGACCCATTGGCGGGACGCCGAGGCGGAGTGCGCCACGGCCGCCGGCAGTCCCCGGCCGGCGGCGAACTCGTCGCGCCGGCGCAGGAACGCGGCGACGGCCCGCCGGTGTCCCTCCCGGGCGCCGTGCGGGCAGTCCCCGCAGGTGCAGCCGCCCTCGTGGACGCCCTCGGCATCCGAGTCCCCTCTCGCCTCCTGCACCGCCACGCCCGACGCCCGCCTTCCCCACGACCTGCCGATCCGGCCGCCCGCCCCGGCTGGGCGCACGACGGCCGGGCAACTCCCCGGTGACGAGAGCGAATTGTGCCCTACGCCGGGGCCTTCGGGGCGGCCTGGCGGGTTCACCGCGGGTGAAGCCGGGACTGCCGTGTTGACCCGGCTGCGAGAATCGCCGTATGGCCGAGATCATCCAGCGGGACGGGACCTGGGCCTTCGACGGCAGCACGATCCGGATCACCCCCGGGCCGCACCGCTCGGTGCCGCTGTTCCGGCAGACCTACGGGGAGGTCGCCGTACCGCTGGAGGCGGTCTCGGGGGTGGTCTACGAGCCGGAGCGCAGGCGCGGCCGGCTGCGGATGCGGCTGCGGGAGGGCGCCGATCCCCTGCTGCAAGCCACCGGTGGCCGACTGCCGGACGCGGCCGACCCGTACCGGCTGACGGTGGACGCGGACCGTTCGGGGGTCGCGCAGTACCTCGCCGAGGAGATCCGGCACGCGCTGCTCCTGGAGCAGGTCCCCGCCGGGCCGACGGACGGCTATCTGCTGCCGGGGCCGCCGGTGCCGGTCTCGGTGCGGTCCTCCGACGGCACGGTGTCCTTCGACGGCGGCCGGGTGCGCATCGACTGGGCCGACACCTCCGACCGGGTCAAGCGCGCGACCGGCCCGCGGATCATCGCGCTCGGGGACCTGGTGCAGGTGGAGTGGCTGCCCAACTCCGGGTCCGGGGACGGCTTCCTGCGGTTCGTGACCCGGGAGACGGTGTTCTCCAAGCTGCCGCCCGAGCGGGACCCGTACGCCCTGGAGCTGTGGGGCAGTGTCCGCCGGGATCTGCTGACGGCGCTGGTCGCGACGGCCGTCACCGCCCGGCTGCCGCACCCCTCCACCCGCGCCGGCGGTCCGCCCGGGGGCCCGCCCCGGTCACCGGACGGTGTGCCGGCCCGGGACGGCCGTCACGACGTGCTGCTGCGCCGGCTGCGGGAGCTGGGCGAGCTGCACCGGGAGGGGGTGCTCACGGACGAGGAGTTCGCGCGGACCAAGGCCGTCATCCTCGGGGACTTCGGGTGCGGCGGCCTCAGCTGAGCAGGTCGGGTTCGCCGCGGCTGATGTCCTGCCACAGCGGCTGGTAGTTGATCCAGGCCACCAGGTCGCCGCCGAGCTGCTCGCGGGTGGCGACGGCGAGCTTGTGGTCGATGAGCACCGGCCGGCCGGCCGCCTTCGCCAGCAGCTGCACCTGGCAGGACCGCTCCAGGGACAGGAACCACCAGGCCGCCGCGTCCACCGAGTCGCCGACGGTGAGCAGGCCGTGGTTGCGCAGCACGAGCGCCTTGCGGGAGCCCAGCGCGGCGGCGATCCGGCGGCCCTCCTCGGCGTCGACGGTGACGCCGGTGTAGGCGTCGTAGAGGGCGAGGTCCTCGTAGAAGGCGCAGCTCTCCTGGGTGATGGGGTCGATGAGGTCGCCGAGCGCAGCGAGGGCGCGGCCGTGCACGGAGTGGCAGTGGGCGACGGCGACGACGTCGGGCCGGGCGGCGTGCACCTGGGCGTGCACGGTGAACGCGGCCTGGTTGACGTGGTAGCGGCCCTCGACGACCTGGCCGTCCTGGTTGGCGAGGACGAGATCGCCGACGGTGACGTGCTTGAACGGCATGCCGAACGGGTTGACCCAGAAGCAGTCGGTGAACTCCGGGTCCCGGGCGGTGATGTGTCCGGACACCCCGTCCTCGAACCCGGCCCGGCCGAAGATCCGCAAGGCGCCCGCGAGCCGCTCCTTGCGGTGCCGGCGTTCGTCCTCGACGGACTCGTGCATCGGCGGCATGGCGAACTGCAGCCGGTCGGTGGGCAGCGGCAGGGGCGGGGTCGGCCCGTGCATAGATCCTCCCGTACGGGAATTGCGGTACGGGCCGGAAGGTACCCTCGGCCGGCGCAAAAGGGCAGAGCTGTTCCGTAAAGATGCCGTGCGTCACGCATACCCGACAGAGGATGTCGGGTTTCCGGGAGAGGCTGCCCCGTATGAACTGGGCAGACTTCCGCACCGCCGTACCCGCTCTGGCGCAGACCGCCGAGGAGCGCTTCGGCGCGTACCGGCACCACGTCCTGGCGACCCTCCGCAAGGACGGCTCGCCCCGCACCTGCGGGATCGAAGTCCGTTTCCTGGGCGGGGAGCTGTGGCTCGGCATGATGCCGGGTTCCCTCAAGGCCCTCGATCTGCGCCGCGACCCGCGTTTCACCCTCCAGGCCAACCCCGGCGAGGGGACGGGCATGGGCGGCGGCGACGTCCGGATCGGCGGACGGGCGTACGAGGTCGAGGACGGCGGGGCGAGGGCCGCGTACGTGAAAGAGGTGGAACCGCCGCAGCCGTTCCACCTCTTCCGCACCGAGCTGACGGAGGTCGTACGGACCTACGTCGAGGACGACACGTATCTGGTCACCCAGGTCTGGAAGCCCGGTGAGCCCCTGCGCACGCTCAAGCGTGCCTAGGGCCTACTCCCACTCGATCGTCCCCGGCGGCTTGGAGGTGATGTCCAGGACGACCCGGTTGACGTCCCGGACCTCGTTGGTGATGCGGGTCGAGATGCGGCCGAGGACGTCGTACGGCAGCCGGGACCAGTCGGCGGTCATGGCGTCCTCGGAGGACACCGGGCGCAGGACGATCGGGTGGCCGTAGGTGCGGCCGTCGCCCTGGACGCCCACGCTGCGGACGTCGGCGAGCAGGACCACCGGGCACTGCCAGATGTCGCGGTCCAGGCCGGCCGCCGTCAGCTCCTCGCGGGCGATGGCGTCGGCCTCGCGGAGCAGGTCCAGGCGCTCCTTCGTCACCTCGCCGACGATCCGGATGCCCAGGCCGGGGCCGGGGAAGGGCTGGCGCTGGACGATCTCCTCCGGCAGGCCCAGCTCCTGGCCGACCATGCGGACCTCGTCCTTGAACAGCTTGCGCAGCGGCTCGATCAGCTTGAACTCGAGGTCCTCGGGCAGGCCGCCGACGTTGTGGTGCGACTTGATGTTGGCGGTGCCGGTGCCGCCGCCGGACTCGACCACGTCCGGGTACAGGGTGCCCTGGACCAGGAACTCCACGGCCGGGCCCTCGTCGGCGATGATCTCGGCCTGCGCCTGCTCGAAGACGCGGATGAACTCCCGGCCGATGATCTTCCGCTTCTCCTCGGGGTCGGAGACCCCGGCGAGTGCCTTGAGGAAGCGCTCCTCGGCGTCGACGACCTTCAGCTGGACGCCGGTGGCCGCGACGAAGTCCTTCTCGACCTGCTCGGTCTCGCCCTTGCGCATCAGGCCGTGGTCGACGTAGACGCAGGTCAGCTGGGAGCCGATGGCCTTCTGGACCAGGGCGGCGGCCACGGCGGAGTCGACGCCGCCGGACAGGCCGCAGATCGCGCGCTTGTCGCCGACCAGCTCGCGGATGGCCGCGACCTGCTCCTCGATCACGTTGCCGGTGGTCCAGTCCGGCTTCAGACCGGCTCCGCGGTACAGGAAGTGCTCCAGCACCTGCTGGCCGTGCGTGGAGTGCATGACCTCGGGGTGGTACTGGACGCCGTAGAGCTTCTTTTCGTCGTTCTCGAAGGCGGCGACCGGGACGACGTCCGTGGACGCGGTGACCGCGAAGCCCTCGGGGGCGGCGGAGCAGGCGTCGCCGTGCGACATCCACACGTGCTGCTCGTCCGGGGTGCCCTCGAAGAGGGTGGAGGAGTTCTTGGAGACGTGCAGGTCGGTACGGCCGTACTCGCGGGCGCCGGTGTTGTCGACGGTGCCGCCGAGGGTCTGGGCCATGAGCTGGAAGCCGTAGCACATGCCGAAGACGGGGACGCCGGCCTCGAAGAGCTCGCGGTCGAGGGTGGGGGCGCCCTCCTCGTACACGGACGAGGGGCCGCCGGAGAGGATGATCGCCGCGGGGTTCTTGGCGAGCATCTCGGCGACCGGCATGGTGCTGGGCACGATCTCGCTGTAGACCCGCGCCTCGCGGACGCGACGGGCGATGAGCTGGGCGTACTGCGCGCCGAAGTCGACGACCAGGACGGTGTCGGGGGTGGCGGCAGACTGGGTCGCTGATGACACGGGGTGCCTTCTGGTGGTCGGGCGGGGGTCTGTACTCCCGATTCTAACGGGGTGGCCGCGGGACCTCCGCGAGGAGCCGCCATGGCATACTGGCCCGCATGCGCAAGCACTCGACCTTCGTCTTTACCTATGGCATCCGGCCCGCCGGCTGCCATGGTCGTGCTGCTTGAGCGAACCGCCAAGCGACTTCCCAGGCGCCCCGGGCCGACAAGGCCCGG